>JAZDIS010000329.1:0-6105 GCA_043804705.1 Pseudomonadota bacterium
AAGCCATTTTTTTCAGTTTGTCCTTAGAATTCCTCAAAAAAAAAGCCCCGCCGAAGCGGGGCTTTAAAATATCATTCAACAGGCTTTAGCGTTGAACAACATTGGCTGCGGAGGGTCCCTTGGGGCCGTCGACAACGTCGAAGGTTACCCGTGCGCCTTCCTGCAAAGATTTGAATCCCTGGGCCTGAATTGCAGAATGATGTACGAATACATCCTTGCCGCCATCCTGCTCAATAAAACCAAAACCCTTTGAATCATTAAACCATTTAACTGTGCCTTCTGCCATCTTGTACTACTCCTTTGTGCTCGGTTCCACGTAGGAACCACTTTGTTATAAAGCCGAAATATCGTTTGATATCCCGACTGGAGGTTTGGTTGCCCAAACCGATTTACCGTCGTTGCGCGGGAACCGGGATGCCAAAATCAAAGGACGAGGCTCTGGTACGCTTGTTTCTCCCCGTACCAGCAGGGGTATGTTTTTTTCTTATCGGCCGTTCGCCGCGAACCTTGAGTGGTTCTTCAAGGTCGTGAGCCTCAGCGACAAAACCGGCGACGTTCCTGCGGATCATCTTTTTACCCAGGGTGCGCTCGATGGACTGAATCATATGACCGTCTTCGTTGGACGCCAAGGTGAGGGCTTCACCTGTTCTGGTGGCCCGGCCGGTGCGACCGGTCCGGTGTGTATATGCTTCGACCGTGTCCGGAACATCATAGTTGATAACATGTGAAATTCCAGAGACATCAATGCCGCGAGCGGCAATGTCCGTTGCAACCAGAACCTTGAACGTTCCGTTTTTGAAGCCGTCCAAGGCCTGTTGGCGTTTTTGCTGGGACAGGTTGCCCTGGAGGGAGGTAGCGCTGTGCCCGGATTTCTCCAGGTGCAGGGCAAGGCTTTTTGCCTTGTGTTTTGTCTTGGTGAAGATCAGGGTGGTTTTCGTCTCTTCCTGGGCCATGATGCTTTTCAACATGGCTGTTTTATTTTCTTTTGTGACTTGGAAGAGCACATGGGAGATGGCTGTCACGGCCTGGGTGTGATTGATCTGGACAACTGCCGGGTCGTTTAGGATATCTTCCGCCAAGTGACGGATTTCCGCAGGCATGGTGGCGGAAAAAACAAGATTCTGGCGCTGGTTCGGCAGATGCTTCATGATCCGCCGGATATCCGGCAAGAAGCCCTTGTCAAACATATGGTCGGCTTCATCGAGAACCAGCACCTCAACGTCCCTGAGGTTTATGGCTTTGTCATTAAGGTGATCAAGCAGGCGTCCTGGGCAGGCAACGATGATTTCCGCACCCTCTCTGATTTTTTTGATCTGGCCTGGCTTGCCGACTCCGCCGTAGACAACAACGCTGCGTAATCCGGTCCGTCCGGCCATGGTGCCGATATTCTCATGGATTTGTTCTGCAAGCTCCCTGGTCGGAGCAACGATAAGCGCCCGTATTTTTTTGCGGGGTCCGGCTTGGAGGCGTTGGAGGAGCGGAAGCACGAAGGCTGCGGTTTTACCGGTGCCTGTCTGGGCAAGGCCAAGGATGTCGCGGCCAGCAAGAATGGGAGGCATGGCCTCGCGCTGGATGGGGGTTGGGGAGGTATAACCGCAGGCTTCTATGCCGGCAATTATCTGGGGGTGAAACTGAAAATCCTTAAAACTCATTAGAACTCCTTTGTTCAATTGGCGATGCGGCGTAATGGAAAAAATAAAGCAGCATCGCGTAAAGCAGCGTCTTTCTCAAGACCACTGAGATATTTTATTGTCATTTTGATTGCATGCCGGAAGGTGTCAGGGATGACGATGGAGTGTGCCAAGGATAAAATCAACAATGTGTCAGTCCTGGATGTCCCACTTGCAACGGAAATATTTTTTGTGTATGTGGTCGGCAGAAACTTTGCGAGAGACTGACGAGGCAGGGGGAAATAACACAGCTGGATGGATATCATGAAGAGGTATTACTTCTATTTAAATTTAATTTCTTGAGCAAAGATATCATACCGTTTCGGTTTGTGCAATAGGAAAAATGTGGAGCAAGTAAAAACCTGGAGGTAAGCACAAGCCGGGATGACCAAGGAGAGATAAGGGAGGACTTTTTGTCAGCGGGATATCTGTCATCGTAATGAGGTTGAATCGTGGCAAGAGCCGCAGCTTGTGTCTTGTTGCGGCTAGGGAAACCATGCAGGTGCTTGTGGGGGGAATAGAGGTGGATTGGTAAATCTGGATAAATAAAGGTGTGGGTGTGGGGGCCGTCTTTGGAGTATATTACAGAGTATGTTGACCCGCAGCAGGAGGCGAACAGGGCTGTTTCCCCCGCTAACTCGGTGTCCTGCCGGAAGAATGATATTTTTCTATATATATGTCGAATAGGCTCTCATTCCAATGTCCATGTCTTGTGATAATCTCTGTGTCGTTTTGGTTGAGCCCAAAGGGGCCGGGAATATAGGCTCCGTGGCCCGGGTTATGAAAAATTTCGGCTTCGGTGAACTGCGCCTGGTGCAGCCGCGGGCAAGCCACCTCGGAGCGGAAGCCCGTAATATGGCGGTATCCGCCATCGATATTCTTGAACGGGCCAAGGTGTATGAAAATTTGGCTTTCTCCCTTGCCGACAGGAACCTTGCTTTGGGCACGACCCGTCGATTCGGCAAATATCGGGAGGAGTTGCTGTATCCGGGAGAGGCGGCCACAACAATCGCGGCTCTGGCCAAAACCGCCAAGGCGGCAATTGTTTTCGGCCCTGAGGACACGGGGCTTAAAACCGAAGATCTGGATCTCTGCCAATACTGTGTGACCATCCCCACCCACTCCGGCTTGCCCTCCATGAACCTGGCCCAAGCCGTGGCGGTCTGCCTGTATGAGGCCTCCTCGAAGTTTTCTGCTCCTGTCGAGGATAAAACGCGGGGGAAGCGTCCGGCCTTGGGAAAGAACTTGGAGGCCATGTTTGTCCAGATGCGGCAGGTACTTTTCGAAGTGGGGTTTCTCAATCCGCAGAACCCTGAACACCTGGTCCGGGCTTTTCGACGGATGCTTGCCCGTCAGGGCTTGACCGAGCATGAGGTGCAGATTCTTCGCGGCCTGTGGGATAAGATTTCCTGGCTGCATCGGGGGAAAGGCACGCCCTGAAAGAGAAGAGCGATACCCCTTGGGTCGCTCCGTGCGCTTGGCAGGGAGAAAAAAATAATTGTTCCCCCATGGTTTCTGCTAGGATGAACCTATCCCCTTTTGTCCAAGACACAAGATGAGACAAGCCAACCGGGAGGCGCCATGTTCCAGGAAAGCGAAATCATCAACCTCATCCTCTCTGTTGCCTCGCTCGGCATATTCATCCCCTTCCTGCGCAGGCACAGGCTTGCCGGGCTTCGTCTTTTCTTCGCCGGATTCGGACTTATTCTGGCGGCCCAGCTTTTTACCGTGGTGGAAGGGGTCTTCTGGAATTCCTTTTTCAACCACCTGGAACACCTCTGCTACGGGTTGAGCGGCGTCTTTTTCGCCAGGGGTTGCCTCCGGTTGCCGCATACCTGGAAAAGCGGTCCGGAGGGATGATGGATCTGACTCCGCTCTTCGATATCCTCGGTACGGTTGGCTTTGGCATCGCCATCCGGCAGGCGATCCGGTTGCCTCGGGCTGTCATCGACCCCATGCCCAAGGGGTTTCTCGTGGCCTTCCTCGCCACCTATCTGGTGGTCATGTCCATGAACACCTTGGAGCACACCCACATCACCTCCTGGTTCGACCGGTTTGAAGACCCGCTGGAGATCATGTTCCTGCCCTTTTTCTTTTTCTTTATTTTTTCCCTGAAGAGCACCGAAGAGATCCGGCGTCGCACCAGGGTGGAGCAGGAAATCCAGGCCCAGAGGCAGTTGCTGACAAGGATACTGGAGACCACCCCGCACGGCATCGCGGAGATCGACGCCGGCGGCATCATCACCTTCGCCAATCCCGGGCTGCACGCTATTTACGGCTATGCCCCCGGCGAGTTGCCCGGGCAGCCGGTCTCACGTGTTTCCGCCACGGAGGAAAAAGCCGCCGGACTCCGCCGCTATCTGGAAGATCTGGTGGCGAGCCAGCCGGAGCCAACCCCTTGGTTCAGCCGTGATGTCCGCAAGGACGGCCAGCCCGTCGATGTGCAGGTGGATTGGGATTACAAACGGGATGAGGCGGGCAGGGTGGTGGGCTTTGTCGCCGCCATCACCGATGTCACTGCCCGCCAGCGGATGGACGAGGAGCTGTCGCGCAGTGAAAAGCGTTTCCGCCAGCTGGTGGAAAATGCCGGGGACAGCTTCTTCATCGTTAACCCGCGGGGGGGGATCATCGAGGTCAACCAGCAGGCCGCCCTCTCCACCGGTTACTCCAGGGAAGAACTGCTTGCCATGCATATCAGCAAGATCGACCTCGAGTACCCCGATGAAAAACGGGCCGAGGTTGTCTGGCAGGCGTTGCAGCAGGAGCAGCGCCGGACCTTTCGCGGTCTTCATCGTCGCAAGGACGGTTCCACCTTTCCGGTGGAGGTGCGGGTCGCCTTGATCGATTACCTCAACGGCAAGGCGATTTTCGGCATCGTCCGCGACATCACCGCGCGGGTGGCCGCCGAAAACACCCTGCGCACCCAGGCGCAGATCATCAGCCAGACCCACGATGCGGTGGCCACCACCGATTTTCATGGCGTCGTCACCAGCTGGAACCACGGAGCGGAAGAGCTGCTCGGCTATTCCGCCGCCGAGGCCATCGGCCGGCAGATCGTCACCTTTTGCCCGCCCGCGCATCAAAAGGCGCTGAGAAAAAGTTTTGTCCGCCCTCTCCTGGTCAAGGGAAGCCATGAGCTGGAACTTGACGTCTCCCGAAAGGACGGCTCGACCCTCCATGGCCATATGTCCCTCTCCCTGCTCCGCAACGACCAGGGCAGGCCCTTCGGCGTGGTTGTCTATCTGCTGGACATCACCGCCAGACGGGAGGCGGAGCAGGCGCTGCGGATCAGCGAGGAGCGGCTGCGGCTCGCCATCACCTCGGGAAGGCAGGGGTTGTATGATCTGGACCTGGTGAGCGGCGAGGCGGTGGCCAACGAGGAGTATGGAGCCATACTGGGCTATGGCCCCGGCGAATTTGTCCTGAATGTGCCGAATTGGCTGGAGTCCATCCATCCCGATGATCGCGGACGGGTGGAGAGATATTTTTGCGACTATGTGGCCAATGGTGCCGGGGAGTCCAAGGTGGAGTACCGGCAACGCACCAAGGACGGCCAGTGGAAATGGATCCTTTCCCTGGGCAGGATCGTGGCCTGGGACGAGAGCGGCAGGCCGTTGCGCATGCTCGGCACCCATACCGACCTCAGCGAGGAGAAGGAGGCCCAGGCGGCCCTTGCCAGGGAACGGCAGCAGCTCTATGATCTGCTCGGCGGGTTGCCCGGTTTTGTCTGCCTTTTGGCGGAGGACTACACCATCCGCTTTGCCAATCGCTACTTTGTGGAGCAATTCGGCGAGCCCGGTGGAAAACGGTGTCATGAGGTGTTGCACCATGGCGCGGATCCCTGCGAGGGCTGCGGTCTCAGTACGGTGCTGGACGAGGACCGGTCGCTAACCTGGGAGTGGAGCACCGCTCCGAACCACCTCATGTACCAGATTTACGATTTTCCGTTCCGGGATGTGGACGGCAGCCGGTTGATGCTGAAGTTCGGCCTCGATATCACCGAGCGCAAGGCTGCCGAGGAGGATAAACTCAATCTGGAGAAGCGGCTCCTCTACCTGCAGAAGCTGGAGAGCCTCGGCGTCATGGCCGGTGGCATCGCCCACGACTTCAACAATGTGCTCATGACCATCATGGGCAATACCGATCTGGCCCTGCTGGCCTTGCCGTCCGATTCCCCGGTGCGCGAACAGCTCCTGGCGACCAAATCCGCTTCCCGGCGGGCAGCCGATCTCTGCAAGCAGATGCTCTCCTATACCGGCGAAGGCTCCTTTGTCCAGGTGCGGATTGATCTGTCGCGTTTTGTCGAGGAGGCGCGGCACCTTCTTGACGTTTCCGTGGCCACAAAGATCAATTTCACCCTGGATTTGGCCAGGGATCCGCCCCTCATCGACGCTGAACCAAGCCAGCTGCGTCAGTTGCTGGTGAATATGGTCAC
>JAZDIS010000330.1:0-13887 GCA_043804705.1 Pseudomonadota bacterium
GGGCTGACCCTGTGGAACAAGATAGACATCCGCCAGGACGACGCTATCCTGCGGGCGGTGGCTGGGGTTCTGGAGCAGGAAGGCATTCACGTTCTGGAGTCCACCCTCTATCTCAAGGATCTGCTCTTCCCCAAGGGGGTGCTTACCAAGAAAAAGCCCTCTGCCGAGCAGATGGAGGATATCCGTTTCGGCTGGCAAACCGCCCGGGCCATCGGCGCCCTGGATATCGGGCAATGCGTGGTGGTCCGGGACCGCACCGTGCTGGCGGTGGAGGCCATTGAGGGCACGGATGCCGCCATCACCCGGGGCGGCGCGCTGGGAAAAGAAAAGGTCGTGGTCGTCAAGGTGAAAAAGCCCAAGCAGGATTTTCGTTTCGACCTGCCGGCCATCGGCGGAAAAACCATCGAGACCATGGTCTCGGTCAAGGGTGCTGTTTTGGCGGTGGAAACCGGTCAGGCCCTGCTTTTTGACCGGGAGGCAGTGGTCGAAATGGCGAATCGGGCCGGGATCGTCGTGGTCGGGGTGGAGGAGCTGGCGGACGGAACATTATCGTTGTCGTAACCGTTCAGTTACTTGCTGTAGTTTTGTACTCAGTCATCAGGAAGATACCTCTCATGAAAGCCATGGTTCTGGCCGCGGGGTTCGGGACCCGCCTGCGGCCCTATTCCCTGAAACGTCCCAAGCCCCTGTTTCCGGTGCTTGACACCCCCCTCCTGAAGCATACCCTGACCCAGCTCCGCCGGAGCGGGGCCGAAGGGATCGTGGTCAATGCCCATCATCTCCGGGAGCAGATCAGGGCCATGCTCCAGGGGCAGGGAGATGTTGAGGTTCAGATGGAAGATCTGGAGCTGGGAACCGGGGGCGGTCTGCGTCTGGCGCACAGGCATTTCGCTGAAGCCCCTTTTCTGGCGGTTAACGGCGATATTGTCCATGATCTTGACCTGGCCGCAGTCTATGGGAGCCATTGCGCTTCCGGCGCGGAGGTGACCATGGTATTGCATGACTGCCCGCGTTTCAACAATGTGCGGGTCAATGGCGAGGGCAGGATTGTTGGTTTTTCCGGGGTAGCGGGGGAGGGTGAGCGGCTTTTGGCTTTCACAGGAGTGCAGGTCATCAACCCGAAGATTCTGTCCCGGATCCCCGAGGCCGGTTTTTACAACATCATCGATTGCTATGCCGAGTTGCTTAAAAGCGGGGGCAAGATTCAGTCCCTGGTCGTTTCGGGCCATTTCTGGACCGATATGGGCACCCCGGCGGATTACTTGCAGCTCCACGAGGATATTCTGCTGAAGGGACGGCTGCCCGGCTTTTTCGCAGGAGCTGGGGACGGACCTTTTTATCTCGCAAAAGACGCGGTGCTCGGGGCCGGGGTTACGCTTCAAGACTGGGTTGCCGTCGGGCACGGAGCAACCATCGGGGAGGGGGCCAGCCTTACCCGGGTTGTGGTCTGGGACGGGGCCAGGGTTGCCCCGGGCAGCATCGTGGCCGACAGTATCATCATCGAGGGGGCTTAGAGTGTTTACCGATCAGCACAGGGAGGCACTGGACAGGCTGTTGGCCGCGCAGGGGTTTTCCCCGGAGATTCAGGTGGCTGAAAGGATGGCCGGGGATGGCTCCGACCGGCAGTTTTATCGGTTTGCCGTGGGCGATCTTTCCCTGCTGGCGGTTTTGCCGAGCGCCACTCAGCCCCAAGGCATGGCCGAAGCGCGGGCCGCCAACGCAATAGGTCGTCATTTTTTCAGCCATGGCGCACCGGTGCCGCGGATCTACGGTTTTGCCGAGGACTGCGGTCTCATTCTCTGCGAGGACCTGGGTGACACCAAACTCCATGAGCTGGTTCTCCAGCATGGTGCGCAGGCTCCGCAGGTAGAGGCATACTACCGGCAGGCCCTGGTCGCCCTGGCCCATTTGCAGACCGAGACGCGGGATGGTTTTCAGCCGGACTGGTGCTGGGACACCCCCAGGTATGACCGCGAGCTCATGCTGGCCAGGGAGTCCGGTTATTTCCGGAAGGCCTTGTGCGAGGATTTTCTGGGAATGAACGATTTGCCCCAGGGGCTTGACCAGGAGTTTGTCTTTCTGGCGGAGCGGGCCATGCAGGAACCCGCTGATTTCATTTTGCACCGGGATTTTCAGTCTCGCAACCTCATGGTATGTGACGGAAAAATCAGAATTATTGATTTTCAGGGTGCCAGAATGGGGCCGTTGGGGTATGATCTTGCCTCCCTGCTCATCGATCCCTATGCCGGTTTGTCCTTAGATCGGCAGCAGACCCTCCTTGGTTGTTATCTGGATGCGCTCGCCTCTCACATTCCCCTTGACCGGGGACGATTCATTGAGGGATATTACTACATGGCTCTGCAGCGCAACCTGCAGATTCTGGGAGCTTTTGCCTTTCTCTCGAAAAATCGGGAGAAACAGTTTTTCCGGCAGTTCATCACCCCCGCTGCCAGCACTCTTAATGCACACCTGGCCGCGCCGCAGGGTCGGGATTTTCCCTGCCTGCGCGTTGTAGCGGAGCAGGCGAGAAATTTTGGAGCCGATCCGAAATAATTATTACCTCAGTCCATTTCGTTACGGCTCCTTATACCGTTTTTACCGACCAGAATGACGTGCTTATTTTGTGACAACGGCTTCTTCGAAAACCAACACGGAACTCTATAACTCCCATGCAGACCCGATACCCCATAGTTGCCTTGGTAGGCCGACCCAATGTCGGCAAATCGAGCCTTTTCAACAGATTTGCCAAGCACCGCAAGGCGATTGTTGACCCCACCCCCGGCGTAACCCGTGATCGTCATTATGAACAGGTGACCATCGAGGAGCGGACTTTTATCCTGGTTGACACCGGAGGTATCGAGGGCGACGGGCGGGAAATGATGGCCGGCTTGATCCGCGAGCAGACCATGCAGGCCATGCGCGAGGCGGACGTGATCCTCTTCCTGCTGGACGGCAAGGAGGGGGTGCTGCCGGAAGATTTTGAGGTGGCCGATTATCTGCGGCGGACGAAAAAGCCGGTTCATTTCCTGGTAAATAAGGTGGACAGCCCGGAGCTGGAGCAGAAACTGCTCCCCCAATTTTATGAACTGGGGGTGGACAGGCTCTGGCCGGTTTCCGCGGCGCATGGTTACGGGGTGAAACCGTTTTTTGAGACCCTGCTCGAAACCCTGCCGGTTTTTCCCGAATCCGAAGACATCCCGCCGGAGACCATCAGTCTGGCCTGCCTGGGGCGGCCCAACGTGGGTAAGTCTTCCCTGATCAACCGGCTGCTGGGCGAAGAGCGCATGGTGGTTTCGGATATCCCGGGCACCACCAGGGATTCGGTGGACACCCTGCTCACCGTTGGCAAACAGCCGTATCTGCTCATCGATACGGCGGGGATCAGACGCAAGGGCAAGGTACAGGAAAAACTGGAGAAATTCAGCGTGCTCCAGGCCTTGGGTGCTTTGGAGCGCTGCGATGTGGTGCTGATTTTGATTGACGCAGGCGAAGGGATCACCGAGCAGGACACCAAGGTGCTGGGCTATGCCTTTGAACGGGGCCGGGCCTGTTTGATCCTGGTGAACAAGTGGGATCTGCTCCATGGGGACGCGAAGCGGCAGAAACAGCTGCTGGAGGAGATCAGCCGGGCAACGAGTTTTGTCGAATACGCCCCGGTGCTCAAGATTTCCGCCCTTACCGGCGCCGGGATCAAGCAGTTGCTGCCCACGGTCGCGAAGATGTACAAGCAGTATTGCGGCTCTTTTTCAACCGGCAAGCTCAACCGGATCTTACAGGCAGCGCTGGAGAGCCATAACCCGACCATGCACCAGGGCCGTCGCCTCAAGTTTTTCTACACGACCCAGGTCTCTTCCAAGCCGCCCACCTTTATCGTCTTTACCAACTATCCCAAGGGGGTGCATTTCTCCTATCTCCGCTATCTGCTGAACCAGTTCAGGGCCGGGCTCAAGCTGGATGCCATCCCCATCAAGATTATCCTCAAGGAACGGCAACGCAAGGAATATGGCTAAGGGCAAGCGGCCGGGCAAGAATCTCGGGTTGTTGCTTTTTAATCCCAAGGGTCAGGGGCTGAGTGCTGCCTTTACCCTTGCGGCTGAACATGCCGGATATGCCCAGCACCTTGCCTTGCAGACCGAAGCCTGGCGCTCTTTTGTCTCCAGCCTGGCGGAAAGTCTTGCCGATTTTCTTAGCGTACCTGCCCAGCATGAAGACCCGGAGCCGGAAAGCCCTGCCGCCTCCGCCCTTCTTTCCCCGGATGTCCCCGACGCACTTGGCTGTGAAGCCGTCCAGATCTTCCGGCAGGATGCCTTGCCCTTTGCCGCCTTCTTTTCTCTTTTGAAATGCCTCCGCCGGACCGTGTCCGGCGATCCTCCCCTGCCTGCCCAACTCCAGCCTGGCTGCGCCGCATTTTTTGATCGCTTGGAAACTGCGGCTGCGAGCCAGTGGCTTAAGGAAGAAGCCAGCTTCGCCCAGCACCGGCTCCGCGAGGCGAAGCTTTTTATCCTCAATGAAAAAAGGCGTTATGCTGCCATCTTCCACCGGATGGCCGAGCCTGCCTGCATTGTCGATCAGCAGGGATGCCTGCTCGACGTCAATGCCGCCTTTGCGGATTTTTTCGAGGCGCCAGGCGAGACGCTGCTCGGCAAGCCGTGCGCTCTGTTGTTTGGGCCTCAAGTCTGCAGCGCCTGCTTGCTTGAGAAAAACCTGGCCGAACATGGATCATTTGCCAATATTGAGGTTGCCCTCCCGGTTGCGGGGGATGTCCGCACGGTTTTGATCAGCGGCGCTTCGCTGGGCCGGGTGCGCGGGGTTCCCGGCGGTATTGTCATTTTGCAGGATGTCAGCGCGCAAAGGCAGACAGCGCAGGCTCTAAGGGAAAGCGAAGAGCAGTTCCGCAGTCTGGTGGAAAATATGCCGGATGTCACCTGGCGAGCGGATGCAGAGGGCCTGCTGGTCTATGTCAGTCCCAATGTCAGAAGGATATGTGGCTACGAGCCGGGTGAGCTGTTTGGCCAGAGCAGGTTCAGCCGCGTTCATCCCGAGGATGTTGCAGAGGTCCGGAAGCGATACGGGCAGCTTTTTGCCAAGGGCAGGGAGTTTTCCCTCCGTTACCGCCTGCGGCATAAAAACGGGAAATGGTTGTGGGTTCATGACCGGGCCGGGGTTATCGGGGCTTATGCCAACGGGGTCTTTGCCGATGTCACCAGACTGCAAAAAATGGAAAAGGAGCTTCAGGAATATCGGGACTGGCTGGAGGATTTGGTTGATGAACGGGCGCAGGAGGTAAAGTCCGTCAATGCGCAGCTTCTGCTGGAGGTGGCTGACCGCCAGCAGGCGCAACAGGAGCTGGAACGGCTGGCGACAAGTCTCAGGCGTTCCAATGCCGAGCTGGAACAGTTCGCCCACGTGGCCTCCCATGACATGAAAGAGCCGCTTCTCCTGATCGTCGCCTTTGCCGAGCGGTTGCTGGCCAGATGGCCGGAGAAATTCGACGGCAAGGCCGGGGAATATCTCGGGCGGATTCTCAAAGCCGCCCGGCAGTTGCAGGAGCTGGTGGATGATATCCTGCAACTGTCCAAGGTGCGCAGCTGCGAGCACTCCTTCGGGGTGGTTGTGCTGGATGATCTTCTGCAAGAGGTGATGGGCGATTTTGAAGAGAAGATCAGGCAGGCGCAGGGAAATGTCGGGGTGGGCACTCTTGCGGCCATAGAGGGAGACAGAACTCAGCTCCGCCAGCTTTTCAGAATCTCATTGCCAATGCCCTGAAATACCGGCAGGCGGATCTGCCCCCGGTGGTTGAGGTAAGGGGCAGAACGCTGCCGGGCAAGATCTATGAAATCACGGTGCAGGACAACGGCATCGGTTTTGAGGAAAAGCACGTGGAGCGGATTTTTCAGCCCTTTGTCCGTCTGCATGGCAGGCATGAATATGAAGGAACCGGGATCGGCCTGGCAACCTGCGAAAAGATAGTTGCGCGGCACGGCGGCAGGATCACCGCCAAAAGCAGGCCCGGCGAGGGCTCGATTTTTATCATTCAATTGCCCCTTGACCAGCGCAAGCGGCGGTAAACCGCATTTTTTTGATCCGTGAGGTTTCGAGCCCTGCGTTCCTCCGGAGCCTCGCTTCGCTCCCAACACAAAGACGCAGTCCTCCCTTTTGCTGCCGGTTTTTTTTATCTGAAAAAGTTCTTCCTTCCTCGCCCCTCTTTGGGTATGTTGTACCACATATTGTGGTGGCGTATGCTGCTGGTGCGCCATATCGTGTTTTATTTCCGTTACAATCATGACATTTACCCAAGGGGTGCCCGATGGATTTACCGATCAGTTTTGATGAAGCGCTGAAGGAATGGGAGCGTTTTGAAGAGTATCTTGTGCAAGCCAGGTACGCAATCCGCAACAATAAAACCGGGGTACCCATGGAAAAAGACATGACCCAGGTGCTGTTGCGCATCAGCAAGCAGTTCAAGCATCCTGCGGTGGCCAAGGCCCTGATCCACGGCACCATCATCACGGCCACTCCCTTTCTGATGAACGGCGGCAACCCCTATACCCGCCGGGCCGGCTATTATTCCTGCTATCCCCTGGGCGATGTGGAAGACTCCACCGACGCGATTTTCGACATGGAACGGGATCTGGTCAGCATCTTTCAGCATGCCGGCGGCGGTGGCATCGACGTGACCAAGATCCGGCCCAAGGGCACCATTGTCGATAACGGGCAGGGGCTCGCCTCCGGGCCGGTCTCCTTTGCCAAGGGTTTTTCCCATCTTTCGGAGCGTATCAGCCAGGGGGGCAAGCGGCGGGGCGCCCTGATGATTCAGGCGGACTGGGATATCAAGGACGTCAAGGAGTTCATCTCCTTCAAGGGAGATAATCCCGGCCGGTACACCGGTTGCAACATCTCGCTCAACGTAACCGACGAAAAGTTCTGGGAGGATGAGGAACTCACCAATCAGGTGGCTGAATACATCTGGAAGTCCGGCGACCCCGGCCTGCTGTTTACCCAGAAGAGCCTGGCCAACACCCCGGTGCTGGCCAAGTACAATCCGGTCTATTCCAACCCTTGCGGGGAATATCTTTCCACCAAGGACACGGCCTGCAACCTGCTCACCGTCTGTCTGTCCAAGTGCCTCCAAGAGGACCAGGGCCAGTTTTTCGATCGCGTTTTCGAGGCGGCCAGGCTTGCGGCCATCGCCGGCAACGAGATCCTCGACCTGGGCGGGTTTCCGCCCATTGAGCGGATCAAAAACAACACCCTCAAATTCAGGCCCATCGGCATAGGCTTTACCGGCCTGCATCATGCCATGAACCATTTCGGCGTTTCCTATGCCGATGAGCACGAGGCCCCGCTTTTTGCCAAGGCGACCCAACTGGTCCTGATGCTGGGCTCCATGCAGGGCAGCATCGATTACGCCGAGTTCATCAAGAAGGAGGGCAAGCAGAAAAAGCTCACTCCCCAGGAATGGAACATGGCCTATGTCGATAAGATCGACAGCGAGGCCCTGGCCTTCATTGAGTCGGACATGCCCAACAAGGCCCAGTGGCGCAAGCGGACCAACGATATATTCGGCCTTCTGCGCAAGCTTGGCGGCCTGTATAATTCGGTGACCACCTCCCAGGCCCCCACCGGTTCCATCTCCCAGTTGATGCGGGTGGCCTGTACCGGGGTGGAGCCCTATTTCTCCATGATCCAGCGCCGCAAGGTCAAGGATGTGGATGATTCCTGGAAGGAGTTCATCCTCGTGCCCCTGGAATTTTACCAGTACGAAGAGGAAAAGCTGGAATGGGTCGCCGAACAGACCGCGCACAAGATCGAGCCGTATCAGCAGATCCGGATTCTTGAAGCGTGCCAGGCCTTCAATCATACCGCGGTTTCCAAGACCATCAACCTGCCGGCCGACACCACGGTGGCCGAGATCAAGAAGATCCTCCAGTATGCCCGGAAAAGCAATCTCAAGGGCATCACCATGTTCCGCGATTCCTCCATGGAAGGGGTATTGAGCGACCATGGCTCCAAGCTGGAGGATACCTGCGAATTCTGCGACATGGACGTGCGCAGCGGCAGTACCTACAAGTTCAGGGGGCCTGCTCCTCTCTATATCACGGCCAACAAGGGCGGGCAGGGGCATGTGCGCGAGATTTTCCTCAATACCACCAAGTCCGGCTCGACCCTGCACGGGATGAGCGAGGCCCTGGGGCGGGTCATTTCCGTGGCGCTCCAGCACGACTACCGGCTGGTGGGCAAGATCGCCAGGACCCTGGAGGATATCTCCTCCGACGGCGCCTGGATCAGCGCCTCGCTGGGCCGGGTCTATTCCATTCCCGCGGCCTTGGCCAAGGTTCTTGACAAGAACGCGGAAGACGAGGTGAAGGAAGATCCGGATCCGTATGTCGGGCCTTCCTCCTATTCCTCCTGCCCGGCCTGCGGCAAGCTGAGCCTGCGACGCAGCGGCGGGTGCAACCAGTGCATGAGCTGCGGTTATTCTTCCTGCTGAGCGGATAACAGGGCGTTTGCCTGCAATCAGGCCTGCCGCAAGGCAGATACAGCAAGGCGGTCATGGCGTTCATGGCCGTCTTGTTTTTTTTCATGGCGCTGGGCGATATCATCATTGCCCGCCATCAGCGGAATTTTTTGTTTTCCCGGGCGGAGAATCAGGCCCGTCGCGAGCTGCAATTGATGGCGGCTGATTTTCTTGAGCCGCTTCTCAAATATGACTATGACTGGATAAACGGCTTCCTCCTACGGTGGGGCGAGGAGCATCCGGAGGTGGTCACAAGTGCAGGTGGCTTACGGAAATGTACTCCTGAACCAGGAGATTGAAAGAACCCCAACAGGAGATCATCTACACCCTGAGCGAGCTTGCCGAGATGCGTTCCCCTGAGACGGGCAACCATGTCCGTCGGGTGGCGGAATACAGCCGGCTGCTGGCTGAAAAACACGGTTTGAGTCAGATGGAGGCCATCCTTGATCTTATCCGCAGGGAACGGGGCGCGCACTTCGATCCGGTTCTGGTGGATCTCTTTTTTGAAAATATCGACACGATTCTGGAGATCAGAAACAGGCTGGCCGGGTAGAGCCTATTGTGTCTTCAGGGCGTTGGCGATGAGCGGCCAGATTTTGCGCAGTTCTTCCCGGTTGGCAAAGGGGATGGAGAGGTGCACCTGATCCTGCTCAAAGGAGGGGGAGTGGCTCAGGGCCACCGCATCCGGCAACTTGAGCGTGGCCGCGAAGGTGCGGAATTCCTGTTCCGCCGCCGCAAGCCTCGGGAAGCGTTGACCGGTGAGCCATTGCATGAGACGGGCTGTTTTCTGGGGGATGTTTGTCTCCCGGGGGGCGAGGATTTCCCGCACTTCGGGCCGGCAGAGCAGGGCCATGACCGTGGTGTTGTGTCTGGCCGCCAGCTCCCGGCAGGTGGCAGTAATTTTCTTCTGGTTGCCGACGCTGAGTTTGAGCATTTCCATGATCTCGTACAGGGAAAGGCGGTCGGTGAAATTCAGGGCCAGTAATTCCCTGGCCACCCCCTCGTGTAGCCTGCCGTCATGGAGCGCGCCCAGCAGGTGTTCTTCAAGCCCGAGAAGCTGCACCAGGTTATGCAGGTGATGGCGGTGCGGTTCCAGCCCCAGGGCGGGGAGAAATCTCCGGGCCGCCTCGTTCTCATCCAGATGGACGAGGATTTTCTGAAAAAAGATCGCCTGTTCGACCACGGTGATGTCGCCACGGAGCATGGTATCTTCCAGATTGATGGCCAGGGTTTCCGCCGGCAGGGTTTCCGCCGGCAGCACCAGACAGATGGTGGAGATGCTGTGGAGGGTCTGCCGGGCTGCCAATAACCGTCTGTGGCCCGTGACGATCTCCATGCTGGTCCTCCCCTGTTCCCTGAGGATGGGGGGGTGGAGAATCCCGGTGCGGGCAACGGACTCCAGCAGCGCAGAATTTGGTTCCCGCGCTTCTTCCGGGGTCAGGCTGTTGCTGAAATCCTGGAAATTGATGTGGTGCAGGTTGACGAGGCTTGAACGGAAGGTCGGCGGCATTGGTATTCTCATTGGCAACTGGCGGATGTTTTTCTGTGTCGTGGTTGCTTGACTCTATGGGAAAAAAGGCCCATCTTGTCAACAGAAAACCTGACGGGCCTGTGAAAAAGGAACGATGCGCAGGCCCGTAACATAACCGCAAAGAGTTACAAGGCAATACCTGTTGTAATCGCGGTTTTTTGCGGTTTCAACAAAACCTGCCGGGATTTTTAGAGAGGTGCGGCATGTTAGTAACCATCATTGCGGCCAGCACCATCTGCGGACGCATCGGCCCCGGTCTTACCGGCAGCCCGGTTGATCGTGGGTTACTAGAAAAGATGCGGGCGGCAACCGATGCCAGCCTCTTGGGCGCGGAAACCCTGCGCCTGGGTGATCCGGAGATGCGGGGACCGGAAGGGCATCTTCTGCCCCAGCGGATCATTTATGGTTTTGGTTTCCGGCGGCGGCGCGCCGGAAAAACATAGCCATAGATTGTCAGGTTCACCGCGACAAGGCCCAAGCCCAGCAGATAACGCAGCTCAATGGTCAGGTTCTCGGGATAGAGAAGCAGGACAAGGTAATGCTCGATGCATCCTCCCGCATAGCCCGCCTCGCCGCCTTTTTCCCGCAGGAAATTCTCCAGCGGCGTAAGCGGACAGATCCAGTCTGCCCATTCAATCACCACCCCCCAGAGCACGGCGGCAAGATGCACCCAGAGGAGGTAGGGGCGGCGCAGCACCAGCAAGCCCCCAAGTGCGGCAAAAAGAGTGAAGGCGAGATGCAGCAGGAGGATGGAGTCGGCGGCTATGCGGAAGATCATTGGCCTGTTTCATTTTTTTCCGCTTCCTGGCAGCTCCGGACCTGATTGCGGCCGGCATTCTTGGCCAAGTAAAGGGCTTTGTCCGCCTCTGCTAATGCCAGGGTGAATCCCTGCGCATCGCTTCTTTCAAAACAGGAAATGCCCACGCTTATGGTAACCGACAGGTGGTGCCCTTCACAGGCAAAGGGATTGTCTGCAACGGTCCGCCTGAGCCGCTCTCCAAGAGAACGGGTTGTTTCCAGGGAACTTTCCGGCAGTACCACAAGAAATTCCTCGCCGCCGTATCGTCCGACAATATCATCCTGTCGCAGAGCGGTGATAAGGCGTTGAGCCAACTCCGTGAGGACAAGGTCTCCGACCAGATGGCCGTATGTGTCATTGATCCTCTTGAAATGATCGATATCCAGCATGATGAGGCCGTCTGTACCTTCAGGGCTCGGATCGTTCCGGCGCCGGTGTAAACAGAAAATCCTGCCGTGCGCCTGCGCCAGAATCTCCCTGCGGCACAAGACGCCCGTGAGAGAGTCGACGCTGGCCTGTTTTTGCAGTTTCGCCTGGATAAGAGTCAGTCGCCTGGTCAGAGATCTGACTATCAGCATGGACGGCGTAAAAACCAGGAGCAGGACCATGGCAAGAATGCCGATATTTTCCCTGATCAGCGAAGCGATGGTGTCCCGGTAGCGCGTTATGTCCTTATAAATCTCGAAAGAGCCGATCACCTTGCCCTGTTTGATGGAAATAGGGACATATGTCTCCACCACGTCGACATCAAATATTTCTTCCATTGACAGATCGACCATTGATTCCTTCCGCTTCAGCGTGGAATTGCTGAGGCCGTTTAAGGCCATTTTCAGTCGATTGTTATCCGTGTCGGACATGCCGATGATGGAGAGATCGGTGCTGTATATCACCGTGTGATGGTCGTCGTATATTTTGATCTTGGCTATTTTAAACAGCTTTAAGAAATGGCGCATTCGCATATCGAAGGCCTTCAGGTCGGCTTTGTCGATCTGCACCTGCCAGATGTCCGGGGCGCTTTCTTTGAGGAAGGAGGCCGCTTCAAGACGCATAATGGCCTGACTGATATGAACGGCGTCATCCTCTGCGTCGATGTAAATTTGACGGCTTATGGTCCTCTGTAAGCCATACGTAGCCAGAAAGATAATCAGTCCGATGGAGAGCAGTCCGAGAAAAACAATAAAAAAGAAGAAATGGCCGGCGGAATTTTCCGGCTGGCGCCAAACCAATTTGGTTTTTGGAAGAAGCATGTGGCTTTGAGTAACTCCTGTAATGGGGGAGCTGAGCAGAAGGTTAAGTGGTGTTCTCGATAAAAGCCCAGGCCGGCCCTGGTCCCGTCCCGTTCGTAACTTTCGAGACAGGATCAGGGCTACGCCCTTTATTACGGCTGCACCCGGTACTGTGGCGCGAGACCCGGCCCCTGGTAATCGACGATATAGTTGCTTGAGTTCTGGCCGCTGGAAAGGGTAGCGGTGTCTGTCTGGGAGGTCTGATTGCCGTCGCCGGTCACCCGGATCTGCACACTGGTCGGCAACCCGTTGTTGTTGCCGGAAAAGCTGTGCGCATAAAAGCTATAATCGCCGATGGGAATCGCACTGCCGGTGACCACGATGTTCTCGACCCGCTTATCGGGTGCGATATCAATGACGCTGCCGAGGTTGTCATGGTCGAGCTGAGCATTGGCCCCGCTGGTCAAGGCTACCTGCGGGTTGCCATAGTACAGATGGGTGCCTGCCGGTGTCAGCAGGTGGAGATCGATATCGGCATTGGTCAGCCAGACGATCTGGCCGCGAATATCCCCGGCTCCGCCGACCGCGACGAAATTATCAGTCGGCGGCACGATGATGGGGTGTACGGTGGCCAGACTGTCCGGGGCGATGCGTTCTTCGATGGGCCGGATCTGCGTTACGGACAAAGCGTTGAAGGTGTCCGTGATCAACGACGGCCGTCCGGCCGTTTCCGGCAGGAAGGCCGTCGGCGCTGTCTCCTGCGCCGAAGCTGCGGCGGCCGTCGCTCCGGACTTTCTGGCTGCGGCCAGAGCGGCCAGACGGTCATTGAGCAGATCGGGGGGAGAGGGAAGGCGTTCCGGCATGGTCTGGGCATCGGCCAGGAAGAAATATTCATCCACGCCGAATTCTGTTTCGCCAACCTCGTTGGTAACCGCGATTCGGCCTTCCGTTACTCCGCCATACAGACCATCCTTGGCCTGAGCCCCTTCTGATTCACAATCTTTGTCACATAGCTGCAAGCGGAAGTGGGTTCCCCTGATTCCGATGGTGGCGACCACTGCGTTCACCTCATAATTAGGTCTGGCGTGAACGCCGATCTTGCCGGTCAGGGTGCGCAGCCCTCCCTTGATCAGGGAAAACCGTGCGGCACCTTCCTCCGGCTTGTCCGCCGCAAAACGATAGCTGGTAATCTCCACCTCGGATTTTTGGCGCACGGCAAGAATGGATTCATCCGACATCCGCAATTGCGCAGCCGCTCCGTCACCGGTACGGATGCGGTCTCCGACCTGGATCGGTGTTCCCCTTTTAAGCTTAAGTGATTGGTCGCCACGCTGCAGGGTGACATCGCCAAGCACGGCAATGGCGCGCCCTTCTTCGGCACCGGCGGACAGAGCCATTGCCAGCAGACTTCCGGCCAGTAACAATATGGTCTTCAGTTTCATTTGCATCCCCCCTTAACGGAAGTCATAGCGCAACTTGAGCATTGCCTCGGTGCGGTCATAGTCGTTTAACTCGATATTCGACTGGTTGCTGATATAGGACAACTCTCCGCGGATGCTCCATTGGCTGTTGACCAGATAGGTGGCCCCGGCGGTCAGGGCATGGTTGTCATCCCTGCGGGTTGTCAACAGAATCGGATCATCATCGCCGTAATGGCTCGCTTGAAGGGCGTAACCCAGGTGCACCCCCCACTGCGGGGCGGTGGTCAGATTGAGATGGACGCCGCCACCCAGCAGCGTGCGGGAAAGGTCATCCCGGTCCCGGTCATTGCCTTCATCTCCCACGGTCAACGAGACGGTAAGCCGCGGCTTCC
>JAZDIS010000331.1:0-4515 GCA_043804705.1 Pseudomonadota bacterium
TGGAGGTGTTGAAGCACGAGATGAGCCACCAGTACGTCCGGCAGGTCATGGGCCGGGGGGATGAACTGCCGCACGGTCCGGCCTTCCAGGAGGCCTGCGACCGGCTGGGGGTGCATCCCGAATTCCGCGCCGCCCAAGGGGCAATCCCGCGCCTGCTCAGCGGGGCGGGCCAGGGATCCGGGGGGATGCTCGCAAAGGTGGAAAAGCTTTTCGCCCTGGCCCGGAGCGCCAACGAGCACGAGGCCGCCCTGGCCATGGCCAAGGCCAACGCCATCCTGCGCCGGTACAATCTGGAACGGCTCGACCGGCAGGCGGCCACGGATTACGATTATCTGATCCTCAAGCCGGGCACCAAGCGGCTCGCCGCCCACCAGCGGGTCATTGCCGCGCTGCTCAAGGATTTTTTCTATGTCAACGTGGTTATCGCCCGGCAGTTTGAGGCGGGCAGCGGCGAAACCCTGCGGGTGATCGAGTTGACCGGGGCCAAGGAAAACCTGGCCGTGGCCGGCCACGTCTATCATTTTTTCAACCACCGGCTGGAGTATCTCTGGCAGGAGTACCGGAAAAGCACGGCGGCAACGGGCAAGGAGAAGAATTCCTATTGGCTCGGGGTGCTGAACGGTTTTCGGGAAAAGCTCACTCTCCAGGATCGGCAGGCGGTGCGCACCACCGGCGCCGGCACTTCCTCCAGCCTGATCTGCGCCTCCGATCCGGGGCTGATCCGCTACTACCAGGCCCGTTATCCCCGCCTCCGCACCGTGCAGCATCACGGGCCTCGGGTGTATGCCGATACCTATCAGGCCGGACAGCAGGAGGGGAAACAGCTGGTCATCCACAAGGGGGTCGGGGCTGAGGCGAGCGGCGGCAACACGGGTTTGTTGCTGACCGAGGTCTAGCTGCTGGCGCCGGTCTCTCTGTAGCGAAGCGCCAGCCCTTTGAGAAAATTGCGGAGAAACTGGTCGCCGCATTCCTTGTAGTTTTTATGCCCGGCCTTGCGGAACAAGGCGGACAGTTCGGATTTCGAGACCGGATTGCCGGCCTGTTGCAAAATGGCGAGCATGTCGGCTTCCTGCAGTATCAGGGCGATGCGGAGTTTTTTCAGGATGGCGTTGTTGGTGAGCGGCCCGGCTGCGTGTGGGGACTGCCCAGGCCTGCCTTCCTGTCTGCCTCGCCTGGAGACAATGAGGCCGCTCAGGAAATCTTCCATCAGCGCATCGGGGCAGGCGACAAAGCCTTCTTCCTCTTCTTTCTTCAGGAAGTTGAGGATCGTGTCCTGGGCAACCGTCTGCCCGGATAAGGTGAATATCTCCGCCAGGGCGGCAGTGGGGAGAGCCAGGGCATACCGCACCCCGCGTAACACATCGTTGTTCGTCATTTTTTATCCTTCAGTAAGGCTCCGAGAGCGGCAAAGGGATTCGAGGTGGCAATCTTTTCCTGTTTCTCGCCCGGCCTCAGCGCGCCATAGGCATCGGCAACGCTCTGGCGGTCGTGTTCATTGTCATGGCAGTAGATGCACAACAACTCCCAATTGCTGCCGTCGGGCGGATTGTTTTCATGGTTGTGGTCCTTATGGTGGACCGTGAGGTCGCGCAACTTCTTGCCGCCGAAATCTCGGCCGCACCTGCCGCAGATCCAGGGATACATCTTGAGCGCTTTTTCCCGATAGGTCTGCGCCCGTTGTTCCTGCGCGCGCTGGGCCTCGGTAAGCATATCGGGCTTGGCCGGTGGGGTCATGGCTGTTTGGTCCTGTGGTAAAAAATAGGATTCTTGTTTCAAACCGCCTGCTCGGGGTGTGCTGCCACGGCCATGGGGCGGCATGGGCGCCGTTCACAGGGACTCAAAACATCTCATAGGCCTAACAAATTGTCAATACATGAAAAATACGGGGCTGGAGGCTTTCCGGGGCAGGGATTTTTTCAAACTTGTCCCCCCTTCCTCCCCTTTCGCTCACCGCCCGCCAGCGGCGCATACCCCGTAGATTGCGTCTGGGGCCTTGATGCACTCGCTGCCCGGTTCACAGTCCGTATCGGCGGCACAGGAGTTGTTGGAGGTTTCCTGGGGCTCGGGAGAAAGATGCGCGGGCTGTTGCTGTCTTGGTGACTTGAATGCTACAGGATATCTTCCGGCCGCAACGTCTGCAAGGTCTTAATTCACCAGCTCATCCGCAGGCCCAGGGGTGGTTTTGTGCCCGGCAAAGCGGCGTCTAAGCCAGCTCTGCATCGTGTCCAGATAAATGTAGATCACCGGGGTGATGTAGAGGGTCAAAAACTGGGAGAGGATCAGCCCGCCCACCACCGCCAGACCCAAGGGGCGGCGGGCTTCGGCCCCGGCCCCGAACCCCAGGGCGATGGGCAGGGTGCCCATCAGGGCCGCCATGGTGGTCATCATGATCGGCCGGAAACGCAGGACGCACCCCTCGTAAATAGCCTCGGCCGGGCTTTTGCCCTCCTGCCGCTGGGCGGTCAGGGCGAAGTCGATCATCATGATGGCGTTTTTCTTGACGATGCCGATCAGCATGATGATGCCGACGAAGGCGTAGAGGCTCAGGCTGGTGCGGAAGATGAGCAGGGTCAGCAGCGCCCCCACCCCGGCCGAGGGCAGTCCGGAAAGGATGGTCAGCGGATGGATGAAGCTCTCGTAGAGGATGCCCAGGAGGATGTAGATGACCAGAATGGCCATGGCCAGCAGGAAGAGCATGCCCCGGGAGGAGGACTGAAACTCCTGGGCCGAGCCCTTGAAGGCGGTGGTCAGCGAGGCGGGCGGCCGCAGTCCGGTCACCGTTTTGTGGATCTGCTTGACCGCCTCGCCCAGCGCCACCCCGGGTTCGAGGTTGAAGGAGAGGGTGACCGAGGGCAGCTGGCCGGTATGGTTGACGGTCAGCGGGCCGAGGTTGCGGCGCAGGGTGGCGACCCCGGCCAGCGGCACCAAGCGGCCGGTGGCGGAACGGAGGTAGAGCTTGCCCAGGGCCTCCGGCGCCGTCTGGACTTGCGGCTCCACCTCGAGGATGACCTGATACTGGTTGGCGGCGGTGTAGATGGTCGAAACCTGGCGGGAACCGTAGGCGTCATACAGAGTGGACTCGATCTGTTCCGGGGTGATCCCCAGGCTCCGGGCCTTGTCGCGGTCGATATCCACCACCACCTGGGGATTGGTGATCTGCAGGTCGCTGTTGACATCCTGGAGGGCCGGCAGGCTTTTCAGCCTGGCCTCGATCACCGGCGCCCACTGCTGCAGCTCGTTGCGGTCGGTGCCCTGGATGGTGAACTGGTAGAGGCTCTTGGTGACCTGGCCGCCGATGCGGATCACCGGCGGATTCTGCAAAAAGACCTTGATGCCCGGCACCGCTGCCAGCTTTTTGCGCAGCGATTGGATGATCTCCTCCACCCCCTGCTCCCGCTCGGCGCGGGGCTTCAGCGACAGAAAGAGCCGGCCGGAGTTGTTGGTCGGGTTGGAACTGCGCGCCCCCACCGAGGACATGAACTGGCCCACCGCAGGCTCCTGGGCGATGATGGTCGCCACCTGCTTCTGGTGCTCGACCATGGACTCGAAAGAGATCCCCTGGACGCCCTCGGTGACGACGGAGATCCGGCCGGTATCCTGGTTGGGGATGAACTCCTTGGGCGCGGTCCGGTACATCCAGACGGTGAGCCCGATCAGGAGAATGGAGAGGAGCAGCATGGAGCGGCGGAAACGCAAGGCCCCCTTGAGGCTCCACTCATAGGCGGCCAGCATCTTGGCGAAGAAGCGCTCGGAGAGGGCGTAGAGGCGGCCATGTCCGGCGGCGGCAGGCGGCTTGAGAAAACGGCTGCAGAGCATGGGGGTCAGGCTCAGGGCGACAAAACCCGAGATCAGGACCGCCACGCTGATGGTCACCGCGAACTCGTGGAGCAGCCGGCCCATGATCCCGCCCATGAACAGCAGGGGAATAAAGACCGCGGTGAGGGAGAGGGTCATGGAGAGAATGGTGAAGCCGATCTCCCGCGAGCCGTCCAGGGCGGCCTGCAGCCTGCTCTTGCCCATCTCCATGTGGCGGACGATGTTCTCCAGCATGACGATGGCGTCGTCCACCACGAAGCCCACCGACAGGGTGATGGCCATCAGCGAGATGTTGTTGAGGGAGTAGCCCAGCTGTTTCATGACCGCGAAGGTGCCGATGATGGACAGGGGCAGGGCCAGGCTGGAGATGATGGTGGCCGAAAGGTTGCGCAGAAAGAGAAAGATCACCAGCACCACCAGGAAGACCGCGAGGTAGAGGGTGAACTTGACATCGTCCACCGATTCGCGGATCGACTCGGAGCGGTCGTAGAGCACGGTGAGGTTGACCGAGGCGGGGATCTGCTCCCGGAAAGCGGGGAGCAGCTTGCGGATGTTGTCCACCACCTCGACGGTGTTGGTGCCGGGCTGGCGCATGATGGCCAGCACGAAGCCGGGATCGCCGTTGTACCAGTTGCGGCGCTTATCCTGCTCCACGGAGTCCATGGCCCGGCCGATTTCATTCAGGCGCACGGGGTTGCC
>JAZDIS010000332.1:0-7975 GCA_043804705.1 Pseudomonadota bacterium
GTAATGCTGAAAAGCCTCACAGAGTTAAAGCTGAGTTGAGCAGCTTGGCTGCTCAAACGAAACTTAAGCCCTTTGGGTTAAAGAGGAGATAAACAAAATGTCTAAGATCATCTGTTCAGCCGCCATCCGTGGGGCTCACAAGATAGTTGATATGGCGGAAGCGAAGTTCGAGGAGGTCCTCAAGAAGTACGGCCCCGAACAGGAGATCGGTTTCCCCAACACCGCTTACTTCCTGCCGGTTATTTACAGTATGCTGGGCGCCAAGGTGAAGAACCTCGGCGACATGAAGGATATCTTCAAGGAATGCCGTACGCTTTTGCCGGAACAGGTGAGCAGCAATATCTGGCTCCCGTATCTCGCTCCCGCCCTTGATGCGGGCATGGCCACCTTTTTTGCCGAGGAGATGTTCGAGGCCATCCGCTATCTTGAGGCCCCTGATTTTTATACCAAGACCGAGGATCCGCTGGAAAACAATATCTGGCTGGGCGCTGCCGACGACGTCATTTTCCGGAAACGCGGCGTTGAGTTCGTGGACGGCACTGCGCCCGGTTTTGCCGCCATCATGGGCACCCCGGACGACAATGAGGTTGCCTCAAGGATCGCCCTTGAGCTTCAGGAGAAGAACCTCTATATCTTCATGCACGACCAGTCCAACGGCAAGAACATGGCTGAGCGGCTGGTGGAAAACAAGGTGCAGGTCGGCTGGAATACCCGGCTGGTCCCCTTCGGCAAGAGCTACACCTCCGCGGTTTTTGCCATCGGCTTTGCCTGCCGGGTGGCCATGGCCTTCGGCGGCATCAAGCCCGGCGACTACAAGGGCAATCTGATTTACAACAAGGACCGGACCTTCGCCTTTGTCATGGCCTTCGGGCCGGTTTCCGATGAGTGGTACGCCAACGCGGCCGGGGCCATCAACTGGGGCTTCCCCACCATCTCCGACTACGATATCCCCGAGATATTGCCCACCGGGATCTGCACCTACGAGCATGTGGTAAGCCAGGTGCCCCACGAGGAAATCGTCCAGAAGGCCATTGAGGTGCGCGGCCTCAAGGTCAATGTTACCAAGATCGACATCCCCATGTCCTTCGGCCCGGCCTTTGAGGGCGAGCGTATCCGCAAGGACGACCTGTTCATGGAATGCGGCGGCGGCCGGACCTCCGCAGTGGAGGTTCTGGTTTCCAAGGATATGTCCGAGGTCGAAGACGGCAAGGTCACCATCGAAGGGCCGGACATCAAGGACATAGAACAGGGCAAGAACCTGCCCATCGGGATCCTGGTCGAGGTGGCAGGGCGCGGCATGCAGTCTGACTTCGAACCCATCCTTGAGCGGCAGTTCCATCATCTGATCAACTACATCCAGGGCATCATGCACATGGGCCAGCGGAACATCATGTGGATCCGTATCGGCAAGGCCGCGGTGGAGAAGGGCTTTTCCCTTACCCATATCGGTAAGGTGCTACACGGCAAACTGCATCAGGAGTTCGGCGCCATTGTTGATAAGATTCAGGTCAAGATCTACACCGAGCTGGACAAGGTGGAAGAGGTGCAGGAACTTGCCCGCAAGGTTTATGCGGAGCGGGATGAGCGCTTGGGTTCCATGACCGACGAGACCGAAGAAATTTTTTATTCCTGCACCCTGTGCCAATCTTTTGCCCCGAGCCATGTCTGCGTCATCACCCCGGAGCGGATCGGCATGTGCGGCGCTTACAACTGGCTGGACGGCAAGGCATCCTATCAGATCAACCCCACCGGTCCCAACCAGCCTATTGACAAGGGTGAGTGCCTGGATGAGAAACTCGGCATCTTCAAGGGAATCAATGATTTTGTAGAACAGACTTCCCGCGGGGCCGTGCCCGAACTTGCCTTGTACTCCCTGATGAACAGCCCGATGACCGCCTGCGGCTGTTTCGAAGCCATTGCCGCTATGCTCCCCCAATGCAACGGGATCATGGTGGTCAACCGCGACTTCAGCGGCATGACCCCTTCCGGGATGAAGTTCACCACCTTGGCCGGCATGGCCGGGGGTGGCGCCCAGACCCCGGGTTTCATCGGGGTTTCCAAGCATTTCATGACCAGCCCCAAGCTTTTTGTCGCCGAGGGTGGGCTTAAGCGGATGGTCTGGCTGCCTAAGATGATGAAAGAGGAGATCAAGGACAAGCTCATGGAGCGGTGCAAAGCCATCGGCATGCCGGAGTTTTACGATATGATCGCCACCGAGGAGAACGGCACCACGGAAGAGGAAATCCTCGCCTTCATGAAAAAGGTCGGTCATCCTGCCCTTGAGATGGAATCCGTTGTTTGATTTGAGCTATAAGCTGTCAGCTATCTGCTGTCGGCTAACAGCGATACGAGCCAAGATTAATTTTAAGCTGATAGCTTAAAGCTTACAGCTGATAGTTTACAACTTACAGCTTGCATTATACGGGAGGAACAGACAGATGGCTTTAACAGGTATTCAGATCCTCAAGATGCTTCCCAAGAAGAACTGCGGGGAGTGCGGCATTCCGACCTGTCTTGCCTTTGCCATGAAGGTGGCAGCCGGACAGACGGAAATCGGCGAATGTCCGTATGTGAGCGATGAGGTCAAGGAGCAGATCGGCGAGGCCTCCGCCCCTCCGATCCGGACTATTAAAATCGGCGCAGGCGACAGCGCCTATACCACCGGCGGCGAAACCTGTCTGTTCCGCCATGAAAAGCGTTTTGAGAACCCCACCGGCATTGCGGTGCTGGTCACCACCGAGATGAACGAGGCCGATGTCGATGGCCGGATCAGCCGGTTCAAGAACCTCCGCTACGAGCGGGTCGGCGTTCTGCTCAAGGCCGATCTGATCGCGATCAAGGACACCAAGGGCGATGTTGCCGCCTTCACCGCCCTGGCCAAGAAGGTTCTGGACGGCGCCGCCGATGCCGGGCTCATCCTGATGAGCGACAAGGCCGACAACATCAAGGCCGCCGCGGCTGCCTGCGGGGAACGCAAGCCTCTGCTCTATGCCGCCACCGCCGAAAATGCCGAGGCCATGGCCGCAGTGGCCAAGGAGACCGGGTGCCCCCTGGTTGCCAAGGGCACAAACCTCGACGACACCGTGGCTGTTTCCGAGAAACTGCTGGCCGCAGGACTCAAGGATCTCATGCTCGACTCCGGCGCCCGCACGGTCCGGGCCGCCCTGGAAGACAGCGTGCTGGGACGGCGCTCCGCCATCCGCGCCAAATTCAAGCCTCTGGGCTTTCCGACCATCACCTTCCCCTGCGAGATCACCGCTGATCCGCTGATGGAGGCCATGGTCGCCTCGGTGCTCATTGCCAAATATGCCGGTATTGTTGTGCTTTCCGACCTGCAGGGCGATATCCTCTTCCCCCTTCTTCTGGAGCGGCTGAACATCTTCACCGATCCGCAGCGGCCCATGGTGGTTCAGGAAGAGGTCTACAACATCAACGGTCCCACCGAGGATTCCCCGGTTCTGATCACCTGCAATTTCTCCCTCACCTATTTCATCGTTTCCGGCGAGATCGAGGGGAGCAAGGTGCCTTCCTGGCTGCTGATCAAGGATACCGAGGGCCTTTCGGTCCTCACCGCCTGGGCGGCAGGCAAGTTCGGCGCGGATATGACCGCGGCGTTCATGAAAAAATCCGGGATCGAGAGCAAGGTCAAGCATCGGGAGCTCATTATCCCCGGCTACCTTGCCTCCATGAAGGGCGAGCTTGAGGAAGAGCTGGCCGGTTGGACCATTACCATCGGCCCCCGTGAAGCCGGACATCTGCCTGCCTTCCTGAAGGAATGGAAGCCTGCGGCATAAGGGGAAAATTGCATATTCATCGGCCTAGGAGCCGTAACGTAACCATACACACCGACTGAACCGGCTATGAATATCACAATCAACGGGTATGAAATTGTTGCCGAAGAAGGGATCACCATCCTGGAAGCGGCAAAACGGGCGGATATCCATATCCCGACCCTGTGCTACGTGAACAAGGGGACCTCGGACATTCCGTGCGAGGTCTGCGTGGTCAGCGTGGAAGGGCTGGCGGCGCCGGTGCGGTCCTGTATAACCCCGATCAGCGAAGGGATGCGGGTCACCACCGAGTCCAAGGAGCTGCGGGCCAAGCGCGCCGAGCGCATGACCCTCCTGATGGAGACCCATTTCGGCGACTGCAAGGCTCCCTGCAATCTCACCTGTCCCGGGCAGATCAACGTGCAGGGCTACATCGCCCATGTGGCCAAAGGCCAGTACGAAGAGGCCCTGCGCTTGGTCATGGAGCGCAACCCCTTTCCCTTTTCCGTGGGCAGGGTGTGCCCCCGGTTCTGCGAGACCCGCTGCCGCCGGATTCTCGTGGATGAGCCGGTGTCCATCAATCATCTGAAGCGCTTTGTCGCCGACTGGTGCATGGCCCACAAGATCGAACTGCGCATTCCCCGTGAGCCATCCACCGGTAAAAAGATCGCCGTTATCGGCGGCGGTCCTTCCGGCCTGAGCGGCGCCTACTACCTGGCGCGCAAGGGCCACGATGTTACGGTCTTCGAATCCGCAGCCAAACTCGGCGGCATGTTGCGCTACGGCATCCCCAATTACAAGATTCCCCAGGATGTTCTTGATTACGAGATCAGCACCATCCTGCGCATGGGGGATCAATGTCCGCTTGAGTCAGAAATGGGGCGACGATTTCACCCTGCAATCTCTTAAGGATCAAGGCTACGAGGCCATCCTCATCGCCACCGGCACTCCGGTGGACGAGCGTTTGGATATTCCGGGCTGCGCCCTGCCCAAGGTGATTCCGGCCACGAAATTTCTCCGGGACATGTCCGAAGGCAAGGGAGGCAATTACGGCAGGTCCGCCGTGGTTTTCGGCGGCAACAACGTGGCCATGGAGGTTGCCCGCTCTCTGCTGCGCAAGGAAGTCGGCCAGGTAACGATCATCTATCCCCGGGCTCAGACCGAGATGTCGGCCAACCAGCGCAATGTCCAGGTGGCGGAAAAAGAGGGCGTCCAGTTTCTGCTCATGGCCTCGCCGGTGAACTTCAGCGATACCGAGAACGGCATCAGCGTGCAATTGATCCGGACCAAGCTCGGAGAGCCAGACGAGAAAGGCATCCGCTACCCCGAGGCCATCCCCGGTTCCACGGTGAACATCAAGGCCGATACCGTTATTGTCGCCCAGGGCTTGAGCGCCTGCCGCGAAAAGTTTGAGGGCGGCGAGCTGGAAGCGTCCTTGGAGCTGACCCCGAAATGCAATATCAAGGCCAACCCCAGAACCTCGCTGACCAACCATCCCGGCATCTACGCGGCCGGGGACGTGACCAGCGGTCCCCGCTCGGTGATCCAGGCCGTGGTTGCGGCCCGGCGGGCGGCGGAAAACATCCATGCCCAGGTCATGGGCATTACCAAGACCGTGGCCGAGAGCCGGTTTAACTTCACCCGGGGCAAGGGCTTCGATGATGTGGATCTGCGGAATTTCGCAGGGGTCAACATCAAGCTTCGGGAGAAGATGCCCACCCGGCAGCCGGAAATCGCCACCCAGGATTTCAGCGAGATCAAGCTCGGGTTTTCCGAACAGATGGCGATTACCGAGGCCAAGCGCTGCCTCTCCTGCGGCTGTCGTGCCTTTGACCGCTGTGATCTGAAGAAACTGGCTACGGATTTCGGCCTTGATCCGAGCCGGACCGGCATGGCGGCAACGCCGGTCTACACGGAAAAGATCAGTCATCCCTTGATTCTGGTGGACCTGAACAAGTGCATCTACTGCAAGCGCTGCCAGAACAGTTGCGAATACAATGCCCTGGAGATCAGCGCCGACGGTGTCGATGACAAAGGCCGGCCGGTTGGGCTGCGTTTCCGGTTCAAGGAGAACTGTGTCAACTGCGGGGCCTGCGTGGATAACTGTTCCACCGGCGCCCTGAACAAAAAAGACTCCCTGGTGCCGGTGGTGAACGAGAGCATCCGCGAGGTTCGTTCCACCTGTCCTTACTGCGGAGCCGGTTGTCAGATCATCCTCAAGGTGAAGGGCAATACCCTGATGGAAGTTACCGCGGATCCGGACCTGGCGCCCAATTACGGGGCGCTGTGCGTCAAGGGGAGGTTCGCGCATAATTTCGTCCAGCACAAGGAGCGGCTGACCAAACCCTTGGTGCGCCGTGGTTCTCAGTTGGTGGAGACGAGCTGGGAAGATGCCCTGAATATGGTGGCCAAGGGCTTTTTCGACCTCAAGGCCATGTACGGGCCGGATTCCATTTCCGGTTTCAGCTGTGCCCGGGCCAGCAACGAAGAAAACTACCTGATGCAAAAATTCATGCGGACAGCGATCGGAACGAATAATATCGATCACTGCGCCCGACTCTGACACGCTCCCACGGTGGCCAGTTTGGCCCTCACATTCGGCAGCGGCGCAATGACCAACTCCATTGCGGATACATTGAAAACCGATCTCTTCTTCATGGTCGGCAGCAACCCGGACACCAGCCATCCCACCATCGGCCTGCGCATTCATCAGGCCGTGGATCGCGGCGCTAAACTGGTGGTGGTGGATCCCCGCCGGACCAAGCTTGCCGAGCGGGCCGATCTCTGGCTGCGTATCGTGCCGGGGACCGATGTCGCCTTTTTAAACGGGATGATGCAGGTCATTCTTGAAGAAGAGCTCTGGGACAAGAAGTTTGTCGAGGAGCGGACCGAGGATTTTGACGAGCTTGTCAGGCTGGTCAAGAAATATACGCCGGAGATGGTGGAAAAGATTACCGGCATCAACGAAGCCCAGCTGCGTCAGGCCGCCCGGATGTATGCGGCGGAAGGCAGGCACGCCGCTTTCTGGGGCATGGGCATCACCCACTACGTCACCGGCACGGACCGGGTCAAGTCCATTGCCAACCTGACCATGCTCTGCGGCAAGATCGGGATGGAAGGCACCGGCTGCAATCCGCTCCGTGGGCAGAATAACGTGCAGGGCGCCTGCGACATGGGGGCGCTGTTCAACACCCTGCCGGGCTACGGCGGTCTGGAAAACGACGAGCTCTTTGACAGGTATGAAAAGCTCTGGGGCATCAAGCTGCCACGGCGGCCGGGTAAACCCGCCACCGAGGTCTGGGAGAATGTCTTCAAGGGCAATATCCGCGGCCTCTATATCTTCGGAGAGGATCCGGCGGTGGCCGACGCCAATATCGCCCATGTTCAGGCGGCCCTGGAAAAGGTCGATTTCCTGGTGGTCCAGGATCTCTTTTTGACCGATACCGCGAAGATGGCGGATGTGGTTTTGCCTGCCGCCTGCTATGCGGAAAAGGACGGCACCTTCACCTGCACGGAGCGGAGGGTGCAAAGGATTCGCAAGGCGGTTGAGCCGCCGGGCGAGGCCAAGCCGGACTGGCAGATCATCTCCCTGCTTTCCCAGCGGATGGGCTATCCCATGCACTATAATTCCGCTTCGGAAATTTTTGATGAGATCTGCCAGCTGTTGCCCCAGTACAAAGGGTTGTCCTATGAGCGGCTGGAAAAGGTCGGCTTGCAGTGGCCGGTGCCGGATCAGAATCATCCCGGCACCACGGTGCTGCATAGGGAGAAGTTCACTCGCGGGAAGGGGTTGTTTATTCCGGAGGATTACATCCCGCCGGTGGAGCTGCCCGATGAGGAATATCCGTTGCTCTTCACCACCGGGCGTGATATTGCCCGGTACAACTTCAGCAGCATGACCGGCAAGACCACGGAGATCGACGAAGTCAGCCCGGAGTGCTTTGCCGAGGTGCATCCTCGCGATGCGGAGCGTCTGGGACTTAAGGAAAAAAACTGGGTGCGGCTCACCTCGCGGCGCGGTTCGGTGGAGATGCGGGCAACCATAACCGACCGAACCCAGGAGGGCACCATCTTCAGCACCTATAACCATTTGCAGGCGTTGGTGAACATGTTGACCTTGGACGCTCTGGATCGTCTTTCCAGGACTCCGGAGTACAAGCTGTGCGCCATCAAGGTTGAAGTATTGGGCGATGAATTGCCGGACT
>JAZDIS010000333.1:0-2900 GCA_043804705.1 Pseudomonadota bacterium
TGACCCATCACTGTGACATCATAGAGACTGGGAATGAAAGCTGGCGGTTGAAAAACAGGAAATGAAACCGAATATTTTTTTACCAATGGGGGGTCAAAATTGGACGCCGATTGGGGGTCAATTTTAGACGCCGATTGACAAATTCGGCAAAAATTGGGTGGTGAAGCCGCACTTGCAGCCAAGATTCATATTCTCGTGGATTGCTGGGGACTACCCAGCAAGGCCGACTATGAAAATCGTTTCGTCAATCAGCTCGGCCAAGAAGAAGACTCGACGTGGGAAGAAGCATGGAAGATGATTCAAGAAATCCGGAAGGAGCGTGATGTTGGGCGGAAAAATGGCCAGCAAACACTGTCTGGGTAAGGATTTACGATTTCATGAACTGAACGAGTTTCGCGTGATATCGGGCGGAAAGATAGACCTCAATTCCCCGCAGAATAAGGGTTTGAGGCTCCGGTGTGATACCGGGCGGAAATTTGCGTGATATCGGGCGGAAAAATGCCCCGCAAACACCCGCAGTATAACAGTTTGGTGCTTATCATGTTTGGCAAAAGAGCAGATCTTGCCGAACATATTGCCCGAGGCAACTAAAAAGATGGCCTACTTGTACGAACACTGCGCCGACTGTGTGCGGCTCCTTGGCCGCGAATGGAAAGAGGTGCATCTGTGGCTGGATGCACTCTTTTCCGAGTACGGCCCTTCTCATCGCTGCCATCGGCATCACGCAGAAGGAATTGAAGAGGTCCTCAGGATGTGGGGCGAAGAAGCCGAAAAGGCCGCCAAAATTCATATCATCGTGGACTACTGGGGCATCCCTTCACAGGCCGACTATGAGAGTGGCCGGGTCAATGTGAATGGTTTTACGCAGGGATCGACGGAGGCCGATGTCGCCTTGTTGCTGGATGAGATCCGAAAGTTTGTGCCAAAAATGAAACCCGTGGATGAAAAAATACGGGAGTGTTCGGTGTTGATTTCGGAGTTGCCGCCCGAGGATCAAAAACCCTACCGCCGACACATTGCAGAAACTGCCCCACGAGCATGCCCAGCGCCGCTGCCGGGGGATGTTCCCGGCGACTTGCGAACTTGGCGGTCAGACTATAAGCGATGGGAAAAGGGGTTGTACGGTATCGAATTGTTTTATTAGTAGTAAGTTTGCGTGATATCGGGCGGAAATTTGGCCCGCAACCCCGCACAGAATAAGGTGCATTATGAGCAAAGTGAGCTTGCCACAGAACTTGCAGACAAGATTGGCGATGGCATCCAGATCATCCCATGGCATATGCCTTACTCCCTGGTTAGATATGATCGGGACGGGAGAATTATCAAAGAAGGAAGGCCAAAAAGTGATTTCGAGCTTGCTGAACGAATCGCCAAGGACGAAGATCCGCGATTGATCCCTGGCCAGTGAGGGCGGCCGGGGAATTCCCGAACCGCCCTTTGAATTTCAGGACTTCCGTCACGCCGGACCGCGCTCGATACATTGCAACGCTTCATGCAAGCTTCCGAAGCGCCCCCACAATGTTGGGCGATCCCAGGCCCCACCATCCAGACAATATACGCGGTAGAACACGCCATCAGGCCATTGCTCGGGATCTTCAATTTCAACCTCAAGGTATGGCCTCCCCCACCACTTTTCCAGTTGCTCCGCCGGTCGTTTTTGGTTATCCGTGCACTCGAAATTTTTCGGCAATTTGGGGTTGATCAGCACATTAACGAAGCGGCCTTCCGCCAAAAACTCGGTTTTGCCGATGACGAAAGTCTTCATGGCCGAGGCCACACCAGAGGCCGGCAGCCAAATGACCAGGGCACCAGAACAGACAGGAACAACCATTCCAGAATCGCGGCATCCTGGTCGGGATCCCCGGTCATTACCAGCTTCATTTCATCAAAATTCTTCATTTCCATGTCGGTTTCCTCCCTTTTATTTTTTGGAACTGGGCGGCACGCTGGTCGCCGCCGATATTGAATATCGATGGCGCAACGCATGTCATCTCCTGGGCGGTACGCTTGTAGCCGCCCGGTATTGGGCATCGATTTGGGCGCCATTGACGCGAACCCCTTCGGCGAGGATTCCGGCCAGCAGCATTTCATGCCGTTCTTGCCGCAACTCCTGGCGATGCTGCATCTCGAGCAGTCTGGCCAGCATGAAGGCAACCTCTCGATTCACCGCAGCCGGCGAAGCCGCGAGCATCTGCGAATACCACTCCGGGTTATTCGCGCGCCGGTCCACCTCTGCCTGCTGTAGCAGGAAATGACTTGCTTGGCCGGAGTTGATCGCGTCCTCGACCCCGCGGGGGATAGAAACACCGCCCATTTTTGCCCAGATATTTTGGATGTGCTGGGCGAGTGACACGCCGTTCACCTCCGCTGGTGCCCGCCAGGCCATGGCCTCGGTGAAACTCTGGGCCGCAAGGCCCAGCTTTGCTTGCTCTGCCAGCCGCATGGCCTCATAACTTCGTCCTTGTTCCGTATTTTCTAGGTTTCCGGGCAAAACGGGCCGCGGCAGGGGCTGCACAACATTTGACGAATAGGCACGGGCCGCCTCAATCTGATGCTGGTTAAAAACATAACTCTGATTGCCCGGCAGGCCCGCGCCGTGTGTAACGGACCGTGGATCAATGTCCGCATCTGGCAACGCAGCAACCGCACTACACCGATTTTGCTGCACATCAGCCGGGCCGCAATATTTTTGGGTATGCAGAGAGTAGGTAACATGCATCGCCGCAGCGGGGGAGCTAGTGGAGAGCCCCCGCATACGGAACCCGGCGTGCTCATTCGCAGCGGTCCGGGCCGCGCTTCTGGCCACTGCCCCGGAGACGGAAGCAGAGGCCAGAGAGTCGCAAGGATTCGGCGGCAAAATCCCATAGTCTTGCTGCGCCTGAGCAGCGTTTTCCGATCCA
>JAZDIS010000334.1:0-5439 GCA_043804705.1 Pseudomonadota bacterium
TCCCACCGACATCAAGTGAGTTGAAGATGAAAAAAAAAGCCGCCGTCGGCAACAAAAAGATAAAAATTCTCATTGTCGATGACTTTGAGACGCCCAAAAAGTTCATCAGGAACATGCTCCATGAACTGGGCTATGAGAGCCGTGAAAACATCCTGGAGGCGTCTAACGGCCTTGAGGCCTTGCATATTTTGGAAAAGACTCCGATCGACCTGATCATCTGCGACTGGGTGATGCCGGTTATGACCGGATTTGACCTGTTGCAAAAAGTGCGGGCGATGCCGGAGTTTGCCGGCATTCCCTTCATCATGGTTACAGCTGAAGCGGAGAAGGGAAATATCATGAGTGCCATCAAGGCCGGGGTAAGTCAATATATCATAAAGCCATTTACAGCTGAGATTCTCTACCATAAGATAGAGTCTGCCTTTGCCATGCGCCGGTAATCGAAAAATACAGAAGTTGGCCCTCGGGGCCTCAGGCTCTACTTCCGGCATCAACTAAAAATGGGTGGGATACCGAAGGGATGCGTAAAAAACGGCTTATGACGGCAGCGGCTTTATGGTGTTTGTCCTGTGCTACAGTGGCCATGGCCACGGATTCCCCGCCTGCCTCCACCGGCAAGGCCGAAGCCGAGGCCGAGGCCTTTCAGAAGATGTTCGGCCAGGGGCCGCAGGAGGAGGATGTCTACCGCACCGACCGGCTGCTGCTTACCGCCACCGGCTCTCTCAAACCGGTGCATCTGGCCCCTTCGGTGGCCTCGGTCATCACGGCGGATGATATCAGGGGCATGGGCGCCACCACCCTGGACGAGGTGCTGGAATCGGTGCCGGGGTTGCATGTGGAACCGTCGGGGGCGGCTTATTTCGCCTCCATCTGGTCGATCCGCGGGATCCACACCAGCCTTAACCCCCAGGTGCTGTTGTTGATCAACGGCGTGCCCTTCACCACCAACTACCAGGGGAGCCGCTATGCTGGTTATCAGATGCCGGCGGCCATGATCTCCAGGGTGGAGGTGGTGCGGGGGCCGGGCTCGGCCCTGCACGGCGCGGATGCCTTCAGCGGCACGGTCAACGTCATCACCAAGGACAACTTCGAGATCGACGGCACCCAGGCAGGCGCCCGCTACGGCTCCTTCGACACCTCCGATATCTGGGCCCAGCACGGCGGCCAGTACAATGGCTGGGATGTAGCCTTTGGCGTGGAGTCCCGCCGGAGCGGCGGCGACAAGGAGCGGATCGTCGAGCGGGATTACCTCCACGCCATCGGGGCAGGCGCCCTCTCCAACGCCCCCGGCCACCTGGACACCTGGAACGAGCAACTGGACAGCCATCTCAATCTGCGCAAGGAGAATTGGACCCTCCATCTCTACGGCACCTTGCAGGATTCCGGCGCTGGCCCGGGCGGCTCCCAGGCCATCACCTACGACAACGATATCGACACCCAATCCCTGCTTGCCGACCTGACCTACCGCAACGACACGCTGGTTGAGAACTGGGAGCTGGAGAGCAGGCTATACTACTCCTATATCTATCAGGATGCCTTCCTCCAGTTCCTTCCCGCTGGCTTCCGCAACATGCTGGGCAATCCCATTCAGATTAGTCAGGACGGCGGTCTTGAGGCCAGCGGCCTGTACAAGGGCTTCCGCAGCCACCAGCTTCGTATCGGCGCGGGTGCCAAATCCTACGACTTCGGCAGGGACCAGTACAAGAACTTCGGCCCGGCCGCCGGGGCCAACCAGTTCGGCCCCATGGTCCATGTCACCGATCCGGCCCACATCTATATGGACGAGGCGAGCCGCACCCTGTGGTACGGCCTGGTGCAGGACGAGTGGCAGTTTGCCAGAAACTGGACCCTCACCGCCGGGGTGCGCCATGACGAGTATAGCGATTTCGGCTCCACCGTCAACCCAAGGGCGGCCCTGGTCTGGGAGACCCGCTACGACCTCACCACCAAACTTATGTACGGCCAGGCCTTCCGCGCCCCCTCCTTCGCCGAACAGTACATCAAGAACAATCCGGTGGCCGTCAGCAACCCCGCCCTTGCCCCGGAGGAGATCGAGGCCATTGAGCTGGCCTTTGACTACCAGCCCGCCAAGGCGCTCCGCTTGATCCTCAGCCTGTTCAACTATGAGGCCAAGGAACTTGTCGAGCTTATCGGTCCCTTGCCTCAGCTGTTTACCAACTACGGCGAGCAGGAGGGCCGGGGCTTTGAGCTGGAGATGGACTGGCTGCTGCACCGCGACTTCCGGCTGCGAGCCAACTTTGCCTACCAGCGCTCCGAGAACAAGACGATCGACGCGGTGGTGCCGGACGCCCCGGCAATGCAGTTCTTCCTGAACCCGCGCTGGGCCTTCCTGCCGGACTGGTCCCTGGACGGCCAGCTCTACCGGATCGGCGAGCGCCACCGCGCCAAAGGCGACCCGCGCGGCGATATTGCCGACTACGAGGTGGTCAACCTGCTGGTGCGGCGCAAGAATATTGCCAACCACTGGGATGCGGCAGTGGGCCTCCGCAACCTCTTCGCCGAGGCGGGCAGGATTCCCAGCCCCTATGCGGCCGCCGCCCCAGGCGGGGCGTACATCCCCTACGATTACCCCATTGAGGGCCGGGCCGTCTGGGGGGAGATCAGTTACCGGTTTTAGGAATGAGGAGACTGACAATGAACCAAACAATTATGGGGGTTTCCATGCCTTCACGCACCATCCTTTTTTCCCTCCTGCCGGGCTTGTTTTTCCCAGCCCTCGCCTCAGCGGTCACGCTGACCTCGTCAGCATTCGCCGACAACGGCGTCATTCCGGACGAGTTCACTTACTCCTTGGGTTCGCAATGCAGCGGAAGCAACCTGTCACCACCGCTGACGATAGGGGCCGTTCCCGTCGGCACCCAAAGTCTTGCTCTCACCGTGATCGATCCGGACGGCGGCAACTGGGTGCATTGGAAGGCATGGAACATCCCCGCCGATACTACATCCTTGCCGGAAAATATCTCTTCGACCGCCGGCTTCAATCAGTCGGTCAATGATTTCGGCACGGCAGGCTATGGGGGCCCGTGCCCGCCGACCCCCGATCATCACTACGTTTTCACCCTGTATGCGCTCGATACGACATTTACAACCGAGCCTTCCGCAACGCAGCTCCAGGGGGCGGCGCTGGCGACGGCCACACTTACCGCGGAACGCTCGCCGAGCGACAATGTGAGTGCTGCTCAAATTTCCGCTGCCCGCATGTTTGCCTATGGGGAAGCGAATTATCCCAGCATCTTTACCGGGCCTGCTGTATCCGGCCAATATCTGCAATATAACTACCGGTACTATCCGGCGAGCGGAAACTATTTGGCCGTAGACACGACTGGGGAGGTTTTCGTTTTGGGGCCATATACCGGCAATGCAATTATTTCCGTCGGCCCGGTGGAATCTTTGATGGGATACATCAATGAATGGGAAGCAATATCGCTGCCGTAACGATAACGGTGCAGGATGTTTCCGGCAATGAAATGCCGGGGACGAATCGAGGGGGTGCAGGGACTATCGAAAATAGGTCCTGATGCACTCCTCCAGTTTGGCGTGAAGCGCCGCTTCTTCCTCGTTGCAAATCTCGGCAAACAACGCCTCTGCCTGCGCCAGAAACAGATCGGCAACCAGCGGATCGAAGTGACTGCCCCGTGCCTCCCCAATGATTCCGAGCGAAGCCGCCACACTGAAGGGCTCCTTATACGGCCGTCTGGAAGTCAGGGCGTCAAAGACATCCGCCACCGCAAAGATCCGGGCGCTGATGGGGATATCTTCGCCAACTATCCCCATCGGGTAACCGCTGCCATCGAATTTTTCGTGATGGCAGCGCACCACCTCGTCGGCATCCCTCAGCCAGTCATAACTCCGGATGATATCCCCGCCGTGGCTCACATGGGTTTTCATGGTCTCAAACTCCTCAACCGTCAGCTTGCCGGGCTTGAGCAGAATCGCATCGGGGATGGCGATCTTGCCGACATCGTGCAGGAAGGCTCCCTTGATCAAGCCCTGCATGGCGCCGTTCGACAGATGCAGTTTCTCGCCAAGCCTTACCGAATACAGGGTCACCCGGAAATTGTGGATGTTGGTGTCGCTGTCCCGTTTCGCAATGGCGCTGCCAAGCACCTTCAACATCCCGATATTGGTCAGGGCCAGGATATGCGCGTAATCGATCAGTTTGCGATTGAGGCGGATGATGAGGGGATACAGGGCCAGGCTGGTCACGAAGATGATCAGTACAACCAGGATCAAAGCCCAGAGGGTTTGACTTCTGTTCTGGGCGACGATCTCAGCGGGAGCCCGATAGATTCCCTCCAGGTACCCGAACTTGGCGCCGCCCCCGTCGTAGAGAGGAATAAAGACCCGCATAAAAATATTGTGGTCCAGGGTCAGTTTTTCGCAGACGATGCCTTGGGCAAGTGAAAACTCGGATCCGTGCTTGGGAAGCCTTTTTTCGATCTCCGCAGCCGAAGGCTTGATCACCTCGGCGATCTTCTTGGAGTCGGCGCCATAAAATTCCACCACGATTAAATTGTCGTTTCCGATGAAGCCGTGAACCGTCCGGTCAAAACGGGCCCGGCTCTCTTCCGAGGGCGCTCCCAGGTAGGAGATGAATTCGGCGGCATATGGCACGGTTTCACCCTGGGCCATCTGGATGACATGGTCGTCCAGCCGGGTCCGGCCGACATACTGAACCAGTCCGCCGATCACCAGGGAGAGGACGAGCCAGACCAGCGCCAGCCTGATGATCAACCATTGATGAATATTGTTAAGCATCTTAAACGAGGCCTCTCCGGGGTTTTATTGTTGACGACCGGTCATCTGTTTATTTGCGGGCTAATGGCCCAGGTAGCGAACCAGCCCAAGATCGATTCACATTCCGCTTTATCCTCCCAATGCCAGAAAAGCAAATTTTTCTTAATGAGCAAGGCGATGATCCACGGCGCCTGACTCAGCCGTCGGCAGGGCAGGAAATAGACCGTATCCGCAGGCGAAAAGACCACCAGAGTTGGTGAAACAACTACTTTCGCCGGAGGCCTCCCCCCACTGATCATCCCCTTTTGACCGGCATTTCTCCCTGGCCTCAGCCCTTTCTTGCCCATTTCATCGGCCATTGCGGAGCCAAGCCATGCAGGCCCATCCTTGTGGCACGTTGTGGCACACATTATGCTAAAGCAAAGGGCAGGAGGCCCCCAGAAACGGCAACCGTTCAACGGGGGAAAACGCCATGACGGAACAGGAAGCACTGGACATTTTGCAATTGAGTCCCTTTTTCTACCGGTTTTCGCCGGCTGAACAGGAGGAACTGTTGCAATATTTCTGCAGACACCACGGCATAAAGGAGCCACTGTGTCCCGAAGTTTCGGCCAACTGACCTGACACACCATCGCGTATTCTCCTATCCCCCCCTCCATACCCAACGAAAAAACCAGCCGA
>JAZDIS010000335.1:0-3944 GCA_043804705.1 Pseudomonadota bacterium
GTATTGAGGAGATATTCTCCCAGTCGGTGTCGTCAAGTTCTGAAATTCCGAGTAAGGCCTTAAGGCTTCCGAGGCTGACTGCAACATTCTCAATGTCCTGCACGTAGTTTTCCTGCATGGTGTGATTCCTCCCTGATGTGAATAGTACTTCGTTTCCAGATTAACACTGCTTCGTATCGATACCGCTACGGCGGCGCAGACAGGCGCCCAAAGATGCGATGATGCCTGCGATACCCCATGCGGAGAGTGCCGGAACCGCGGGTGGCGGCTCCGGCACTTCATAGCTGGCCGTTACGCTGTTGTTGTCGGGCAGCTGATCCGTTGTTCCAGATGAGACTTCTGCCATGATGTGCAGGGTGCCTGACGACTCGGGACGGACGATGATGGTGGCTTCCGTCGAGAAGCCGGAAGCGAGATCCCCCTGATCGCACACCACGGTGCTTCCTGCCGCGGAACAGCCGGAGGAAGCGGAAATGAACAGAACCTGTTCCGGAAGGACCGTGGTGACGGTTATGCCGGATGCTGTTGAAGGTCCGTGGTTGAAAGTGGTCAGAGTGATGGCCAGATTCTCCCCGACCTGCGGGGAAGGGGGAGAGGTGGACAAGCCAAGCTCCAGGTCCGCCTCGATGGAGAGGCTCCAGGCGAGAGCCACGGCGCCCGACGCCCCGCCGGCTCCGTCCACCGCGATCCGGTACTCGGTTCCGGCTACCGCCGTGAAGCCCATTCCGGCTGCCCCGCCCGACGAACCGTCGTTGTCGTTGGAGGCCAGCGGGGTCAGGCTTGCCACCGTTGTTCCGGTATAGACGGCAAGCAGGGTGTCGAAGCCGCTGCCGTGCGTATTCACGACGGCTGTTCCGGTAACGGACGGGGTCCACTTCCACCAGACCGAGGCGCCGCCGGCGCTGCCCGCATGGTTCGGTTCGCCGGATTCCTTGGTTGCGTTCCAGGATTCTCCGGAGACGGAGCCTGATGAGCCTGAGCGAAGATCCGCGGCTGCGAAAGAGTCGTTGCCGGGCGCGCCCGCGGCTGCGAGCAGGTTGAGGCGCGGCTTGGCGATGCCGGTGCGGGTGTCGGTCACGGACACACCGCCGGAGGTCATGCGGGCGAGCGTCTGGTCGAGTGTTTCGCCGGGAAACGCCCCGCGCAGGGCCGCGACGGCTCCGGCCACGTGGGGCGACGCCTGGGAGGTGCCGCCCATGATGTATCCCCCGGCCGTGATCAGGGCGCCAGGCGCAAGTATGGTCAGAAAGGATGCGCTGTTGGAGAAGCAGGCGACCTTGTCAGCCTGGGTGGTCGAATCGGTGCAGATGCTCCAGGAGCGAGAGCCCAGATTGGCGTCGTACACCGCACCCACGGAAATGACCCCCGGTGTGCAGGCCGGTTTGGAAAGGCCGTCGGTGTAGCCCTCGTTTCCAGATGCCGCCACGGGGATGATTCCCGCGGCGCGTGCGTTGTTGATGGGCGTCACGAAGGGGTTGGTGAATTGGTTGCCGCAGGCGGCGGTGTTCCTGTCGCCGTCGCCGAGGCTCATGTTGAGGGCGATGATGTTATAGGTGGACTTGTTGGCGATGGCCCAATTGATTCCATCGATGACATCCGAAAATGAAGCTGAGTCCCCATCGAAGACGTCAAGTGAGATTATTTTCGCGGCGCTTGCCGTGCCGGCGATGATTCCCGCCACATTGGTGCCGTGACCGTGGGCGTCAAGAGCGCCGTCATCGGGAGCAATGTCCACCGAGGCGCTGACCCTGCATCCCGCGGGGACTCCCGGTGCGGTGCAGCTGCCGAAGGCGGAGAGGCTGTAATTGAGCCCGGTGTCAATGACCGCGACGGAGGTTCCGCTGCCTGTCAGGCCGATTGATGCTGCCTGTGGCTGTTTGATGAGCGGCAGGCTCTGGGTGAGCTGGTGGTAGAGAATCCCGTTTTCGTAGACGGCGAGGACCTCAGGTCTTGCCAGCAGGCGTTCCAGGGCCGCCGGGGTGAAAAAACGGAGGAAGGCCATGGGAAGGTGGCTGTACTCGCGTTTTGTCTCGAATTCGCCGGCTGGCAGCTTCGCAAGAACCTGTCGCCTGACTTCCCGAAACCGGCGCTCCTTTACCTCGAGCACCGTTTGATCGTCATGGTTGATGTTCCGGTTTCGGCGAAGCTGCTTGGCTTCCGCTTCGATATCGTCATCGTCAAAGAGCACCAACAGTTCCTGGGGTGTGCCGCCGGCCAGTCGTTCCCGGACTCCCGGTGGGGGTTTGGCGGCGGAGCCGGGAGGTTCCGCGTTCGCGTTCGGAGCAGGAAGAAGGCAGAGGAGCAAAAAGAGGGCTGCCGTTGCCGCATCAAATCTCGGGAAAGTCTTGGAGCGGTTGAAGGTATTTCTGGTTTCCATGGGGTCTTTCCGATATTCGACGGAAAATAACAAGCCCGAAAAAGGCCGAGGCCTGTTTTCGGGCTTTCCGATCCTGACCCGGTCAGTCGGTAAAGTACCCGGAGATGTGGGGAAGGAGGGGGAAGTTCGTCAGTACTCTCTTTCCGGTTTTCAGGATACATGGGCACTATTACGTTTCCATGTAGAATCAGGAAAGAGCATGTTACGGTTTCAGGAGGTGGGGGAGCGGAAAATGGTAGCGGTGACGCTGTTTCCGGAAAGTAGGAAAGTAATGAAAAAATAAAGGATATTTGGCTTTCTCGCCAATTATTTGAAGTATAATAAAGATACACATTCAGAGAAGGGAGGTGCGACTATGGGATTTTTTGCTGATCTGAGAAAGAATGCCTCATCCGGACTGCTCATCGGAATCGGTGCGGCGGTGCTTGCCCCGGTGTTGCTCCCCATTCTTGCCAGCATTGCCCGGCCACTGGCAAAGGCGACCATCAAGAGTGGGCTCATGCTCTACGAAAAAGGCAAGGAGACACTTGCCGAGGCTGGTGAAATGGTTGAGGATCTGATGGCGGAAGTCAAGGTCGAGATGGCCGAGGAGCAGGAAGCCGGGCATGCTTTCGCAGCAGGAGCGGCATCGGTTGCTGCTGATGTTTCCGCTGAAACTCAAGCTTCGTCCGTTGAAGAAAGCGAGGTTTCCGGCTGATGATGTCCGATGCGCGGATAGTTGCGAAAATTCCGGGGAGAACCCGCCTCAGGATTTCGGCCCGTAAGGGCGACGGCAGATATTTTACCGCCGTCCGTGAAGGGTTGCTCACCTGTGGGAGTGTCCGGGAGGTGACAGTCAATTCTGCCACCGGGAGCGTTCTCATCCTGCACGAGGGTGAATTCGCGGTAGTTGCGCGGCATGGTCATGAAACGGCCCTTTTCAGTACAAGCGCGGAAAAAGAGGCAAATATCAGTCCGCCTTCTTATATCCCCGCGGTTATAGGAACCTACCGCGCTGTTGATGACCGGGTGCGGAGGCTTACGGGAGGGGAGATCGATCTGGCGGGTGCTTCGTTTCTCGCCTTGGCGGGAACTGGAGTATACCAGATCATGCGCGGGAGGTTTGGTGCGCCGGCTTGGTATACCGCATTCTGGTATGCTCTGAATATTTTTCTCAAGTCCAGAAGCCGTGCCACTGAGGAAAAATCACCTCGCTGAGCGGTTGTTCAGCGAAACATGAGGAGAATGTGCCATGAAAGAAACTAAAGTAGACGTTGAGGAAACCCCGGTAACGGAAGAAAAGGAGATCGGCGCTGCCATGGGCAAAGCCGGTTCGACGGTAAAGGAAGGCATTGTCAGCAGCCTCAAGGGAATTAACGAAATTGAGGCGGAGATCGTTACCTTGGTGCGCAGTACGGTATCTAATGCCCTTCAGGCGACCGGATCGGTTGCCAGCGAGGGGGTCACGGTAACACGTGATGTGCTGAAGGGAGCCATTGAGGCAACCGAGGAAGTGGGTACCGGTCTTACCCTTAGCGCCAAGAGTGTTGCGAAGGGTATCGTGATGGAGATCGGAAGAGCGTCGTGT
>JAZDIS010000336.1:0-4282 GCA_043804705.1 Pseudomonadota bacterium
GACCGGGGAGCAGCAGGTCGCCACCGGCGTCGCCGATGCCCTGAATTACCGCGTAGATCCTGTCGCCGTCGCGCCGGGCATCGTCCAGCCGTTTCAGGACAACGGCCGCGGCTCCTTCGCCGACCGTGCTGCCGTCGGCCCGCTCGTCGAAGGGGATACCCTTGCCGGAACTGGAAAACGGGCGACCCGCGTGGTGTCCAAGTACTGCCCGCAGGTCTCCGGCCAGGTCAACCGCGCCAACCAGGGCGCGTTCTATCTCGCCACATTGGAGGAGCCGGACGGCTGTTTCCAGGGCGCGTATGCCGGACCCCTCCTCGTTGGAAAGGGTGAAGCTTGGCCCGCCGACGCGGAATTCCCGGGCGATGCGGCTGGCCACCACGCTGCCGAGGGCGCCCATGGTCCTGTTGGCAGTGAGCGGTGGCCCGGCTGCGTCGCGCAATTCAAGGGTCCAGGCCGCCAATTCCTCCGGCGATAGATTCAGGGTCAGTTCCTTGTTCCAAGCCGCGGCCTTTTCGGCTAGCGACCAGCGAAAGCTGAAGTTGGTGCTGCCCAGGTCAAGGGCAATGCCGATGAAGACGCCGGTCTGCAGATTCCCTTCCCGATCAAGGCCGGCATCGGCCATGGCCCCCGCGGCAGTCTGCAGCATAAGCAGTTGCTGGGGCAGCATCTCCTCCATCTCCAAGGGGGGGATGCGGAACTGCTCGGCGACAATCTTGAATTCGTCAAGGTAAAATCCGTTGAAGGGGATACGGTCAAGGCCGTCTCTGCTGAACCAGGCGCTACCCTGCGCCCCCCACCAGTTGCGAGGGGGTGTTGCTTCAGTGACGGTGTCACCCCCCAGAACCCGCTCCTGGTAAGCTTGCAGTGATTGCCAGGGTCCGAAGCTGGCGTCCATTCCAACCACGGCTATCCTGGGTCTTGCAGTCCCCTTTCCGGCAGGGGAGGGACTCGTCGTGGCTCGGCCTGTTTTTGCGTCCGGCAGCCATTCCTCGATCAGCAGGTGGGCATTGATGCCGCCGAAGCCGAAGGCGCTGACAGCGGCCCGGCGGGGAATGCCTTCGCTCCGGCGTTGCCAGGGTGTTTCGGTGGTCAGGACGCGAAAAGGGCTGTTTTCCAGATCGATGCTCGCTGGCGGGGTTTTGAAGTTGGCTGTCGGGGGGAGTGTGCCATTGCCCATGGCCAGGAGTACCTTGGTCAGGGCAGCGGAACCGGCAGCGGTAAGGAGGTGGCCGATGTTCGATTTGACCGAGCCGATGACACATTGCTGGTCGCCTGGTCCGCTATTGCCCCAAAGTGTGTGCAGGCTGGAAAATTCCGTGGCGTCGCCGACCGGGGTACCGGTGGCATGGCATTCGATCAGATCCACATCCTGCGGCCGCCAGCCGGCCTGGGCGTAGGCGGCGTGCATGGCCCGCAGCTGCCCTTCGGACAGGGGGGCCAGCAGGCTTCCACCCACGTCATTGGCAAGGCCTATACCACGGATGATGCCATAGATGTGATCACCTGCGGCCAAGGCATCCTCGGTCCGCTTGAGCAGGAAGATTCCGGCGCCTTCGCCGACCACGAGACCGTCTCCGCTAGCGTCGAAGGGGGAGCAGATGCCGCGCCGCGACAGGGCGCGCAGCTGGGAAAAACCCATCTGGGTGTAGAGCGGGTCAGGACGGGAAAGCCCGCCGCTCAGCATGGCGTCGGCCCGTCCGGCCAACAGCTCGTCGCAGGCAAGTTTGATGGCGTAGAGCGAGGATGCGCAGGCCGCGTCCAGGGTGCAGCTGCCGCCGCCCAGCCCGAGACCCTGGGCGAGGAGTCCTGCGGGCAGGCCGGCAACGTAGCGATTGAGCGGATTGGTAGCGGGCAGGTCTACGGACGAGCCGAGGATCTTTTCCTCAAAGGTTCGTCCCAGCCATTCCTGGGTCAAAAGGGAGGACTTTTCGCTGGGCAGGGCCAGGTTGCCGATGATCACCCCGACCCGGGAGCGGTCGAGCTTTTCCGTGACCCCGTTGTCAAAGGCCCGTTTGCCGGCATGAAGCAGCAGGTGGAACAGGGGGTCGAGGCCGGCCAGCAGTTCCTTGTCTATGGCGAGGCCGGCCAGGTCTGCCATTGGAGGGGTTTCGTCAATGAAGCAGCCTCGTTTGGAATAGACCTTGTCCGCAGCCCCGGCAGCAGGGTCGAAGGCGTCCTCAACCGGCAGCAGCCAGCGGTTGGCAGAAACCTCGCGGCTGGCGCTGCGGGCGTGGCGGATATTATCCCAGAACTTTTCCAGATCAGGCGCGTCGGGAAAGATGCCTCCGATCCCGACAATTGCAACGGTGGGGGGCTGCTGCATACTCAAGCAGCTCCCAGAACGGAACATTCCGTTTGCGGCAGCTGGTTGCGCTGGAAGGCCTTTTTCAGAGAGGGTCGATGATGCACTCGTACCCTTCAAGACGGGCGACCAGTTTTCCGGTGGTCCGGTCGAGGAACTCCATGCCCGCTGTCGCGCTCTGTTCCCGCTCGGCAGTGATCCGGATGACAACCTGGACCCCTTCCTTGGGGAAGGCTTCCTGAAACTGGCGGTAGCGTCCGGCAAAACAGGGGAGTGATCCGGAACCGAAGCGTTCGAAGCTCCAGAGAATCATCAGCTGGAACGCGCTGTCCATAACCAGGGGGTCGGTGAGCCAGCTGCTGCGCAGCGGCTGCTTGATCCATTTGGCGGGCTTCGGCGCCCCCTTGACCAGGGCGACGATCCCTTTTGCCGAGTAGCCGTCCACATGTTCGATACCATGCAGGTCAGGGCCATGAAAGAGCCGTTCCCGATTGTACAGGGCATCGTTTCCAGGTGCATAGGGACTGGTGGGAATCTCGGTGATGGAGCGGATCCCCGCCGGTATCTTCGAGGTCAGGACAATCTCTGCCTTGGCATGAAGGATGGAACGTCCATCCTTGCCGGTGCTGACGAGCTCCACCGGCACCATGTGGACTGATTCCCGCCTTTCCGAGCGTCCGGCCATGATACGCAGGGTACAGGAGGTGTTCTGCTCGAATACGACCCCTTTGCAGATCCGCAGGTCGTTGAAGCCATGGAAACGGAAGCCGGGATTGCCATGGAGTGCGCCATGGGCAAGCCATTCCACGATCACCGCCATGGGCAGGACCGCCTTGCCGTCTAGGACATGGGAGCGCAGGAAGGGGTAGTCGCTCACGCTCAGGGCCAGGGCCAGGGCCTCGGTGAGCGGCTTGGCAGGTGTGTGCACAGGGGCGGCAACCTGCATTTCCGCAGTGCCGGCAATGGCCACGATCTCCACCGGGGCGTCTTTGTCGGCGATCTCCCGGACGAGGAACTCTCCGCCGACCGTGAGATCGATCAGGCCGATCCCCTCTCCGGCAAAAACCTTCTTCAGGGCAGGGGTGACCATGCCGCCGTCCCAAGGGCCCCAGTTTATACTGACTGCCCGGCAGGACGGGCGTCGGCGCGCCGCTGTCTGGGCAAGTTTGTTGAGGACCTCATTGGCCACGGCATAATCTACCTGGCCGGTGCGGCCGAAGCGACCGGTGGTGGAGGAGAACAGGGCGATGAAGCTGAGATCGTCCTCGGCAGTGGCGGCCAGCAGGGAACGCAATCCAGCCACCTTGGTGCTGTAGACCAGGGCGAACTTGTCCCGTGACTTGTCGATGATCAGGCGATCGGCCAGGACTCCGGCGCCGTGAACCAGACCCTTGATGGGGCCGTGTTCCCGGCGGATTCCCGCCAGCAGGGTACTGACTGCATCAGCGTCGCGAATGTCGACCGAGCGGTAGAGAGCCTGCCCACCGGCGGCGGTGATTCGGGCAAGGGTGGCAGTGAGTTCCCGACCGGCAAGCACGGCCTGGTAGCGTTGTTCGATCTCCCGCGGATGGAGTTTGCCGCCGGCGTGTTCCAGCAGTGCCCGCTTGATCCGTGCTGCTTCGCTGAGCTGGGCCAGCCATTCCGGTTCCGTGGTCGGCTCCGGGCTTCTGCCGAGCAGTACGAGCAGAGGCTGGTATGCCTCGGTCAGGGCGATGGCGGTTGCCGCGGTTACCCCTCGACCTCCGCCGGTTATCACGACCACCTCACCCTCCAGAATGGGGCGGGTGGTGGCGACGGCTGCTGCCGGGAGTTCGCTGAGTGCCAGGGTGATGCGCCCCTCGGGGGTCAATCCCACCTCGGACGGTCCGCTCCGGAAGATCTCGTCGGCCACAGCCTGCGCCGCAGCGGCAGGATCGGAGAAACCACCCTGATCGATGGCCTTGCAGATTACCTCGGGCCATTCCCGTGCCGCGGTTTTTG
>JAZDIS010000337.1:0-3061 GCA_043804705.1 Pseudomonadota bacterium
GGGAGAGATAGCGGTCTTCCGCGCCGCTCAGGTCGGGGTAGTGACGACGGATGGTATACTCCGCCAGTGTGCGGATACCTTCCAGGTCGCCCTTTGCCGCGAGGAATTCGAAGGTGCCGACGCGGATGTGGCTGGCTGCCACACGGGTGAGGATCGCGCCCTGGAGCGGCGTTTCGCGGAATACCTGCTCGCCGGTAGTCACGACCGCGAGACTGCGGGTCGTAGGAATGCCAAGGGCGTGCATTGCCTCGCTGATGATGTATTCCCGGAGCATTGGTCCCAGTGCCGCGCGACCGTCGCCACGCCGGGAAAAAGGCGTTCGGCCGGAGCCTTTGAGCTGGATATCGAAGCGTTCACCGCCGGGTGTGATCTGTTCGCCCAGCAATATCGCCCGGCCATCGCCCAGCAGGGTGAAAGAGCCGAACTGATGTCCGGCATAGGCCTGGGCAATCGGCTCCGCGCCGACGGGGACCCGGTTGCCGGCGAAGATGGCGGCGCCTTCGTCCCCTGCCAGTGCCTCCGGACGCAAACCGAGCGATTCGGCGAGCAGGCTGTTGAACACCACCAGACGCGGTTCACGCACCGGAACCGGGCTCAGGCGGGCATACAATGATTCCGGCAGACGGGCGTAGCTGTTGTCAAAATTCCAGCCCGCCTCACTTGGTTTCGTACTGGTGTTTGCTGTCATGGGCTTTCTATTTTCTACATGAGCGGCACCATCGCGATGAACTGCTTTCCAGGGCCCGACCCATGGGCGTTGTCTGTTGTTTATCTTGAAATACATTTTACGCTCCCGGCGGGCAATTGTCAGGGCTTTTCTCCCGGCAGAAAAAACACAGCTTCCTCCTCCTCAATAAAAATGGTAGCATTCCGCCGAGAACCACGAAATGCATCCTGACAACACGGTATCTTTCCGGGGACATGAGAATGATGAAAAAGAATCTGGCGCCTTTTTTGAAGTCATATGGTTTTTCCCTGCTCCTGATTGCCTCGATGATTCTTGGAGCGCTCCTCGGCATCATCTTGAAAAAAGATGCCGCCATGTTCAAGCCGCTGGGCGATGTATTTCTCAATCTGCTCTTTACCGTGATTGTCCCGCTGGTTTTCTTTTCCATCTCCTCCACCGTTGCAGCGATGACCAATCTCCGGCGTCTCGGTAAAATCCTCTTTCTGATGGTACTGCTCTTTGTCGCCACCGGTCTTGTTGCCTCAGCGGTCATGATCCTCGCCGTGGTTCTGTACCCGCCTGCTCTCGGTGCGAGCATCCCGTTGCCCGCGGCAATTGATGCGCAGCATCTCAATGCCTCCGAGCAACTTGTCCGGGCGTTTACCGTATCCGATTTTCCCAATCTTTTGTCCAAGAACAACATGCTGGCGCTGATTGTCTTTTCGATGCTGACCGGACTTGCCACCTCCGCGGTGGGAAAGAAGGGAAAAGCCTTTGCCGTTTTTTTGGCCTCTGCCAACGAGGTGATGATGAAACTGATCACCTTCATCATGTACTACGCGCCGATCGGCCTTGGAGCATACTTTGCCTACCTGGTCGGCGTTTTCGGCCCGGAGCTGCTGGGCTCCTACGCCCGCGCTATGACGCTCTATTATCCGACCGCCCTGGTATATTTTATTGTAGCCTTTACCCTATATGCTTTCCTTGCCGGCCGTGGAGTTGGCTTGAAAAAATTCTGGTGCCACATCATCCCGCCATCGCTTACGGCGCTTGCCACCGGCAGCTCGATGGCGACGATTCCCGCCAATCTGCAGGCGGCGGACAACATCGGCGTACCGCGAGATATCAGTGAAGTGGTCATTCCGATTGGCGCGACTATCCATATGGAGGGATCGTGCCTGGCCGCGGTGTTGAAGATCGCCTTTCTCTTTGGAATTTTTCAGATGCCCTTTATCGGGGTCGAGCCGATTCTGACCGCCCTGGGCATTGCTCTTTTGACCGGCGTGGTCGTAAGCGGCATTCCCGGTGGCGGCACCATTGGTGAGCTGTTGATTCTCTCCTTCTATGGATTCCCTCCCGAAGCATTGCCTCTGATCACGATGATCGGCACACTGGTGGATGCGCCCGCTACTATGATCAACGCCGTTGGCGATAATGTTTCCAGCATGCTGATCGCCCGCGTGCTGGGCGGCAAGAATTGGATCGATTCGCAAGGGTGATGAAAAAAGGGTGGGAGTCATGATGAAAAACCCCGGGGTATTCCGCTGCTTTCTTGGCGCGGTTCTTTTCTGCATTTTGTCGGTTGGGGGAATGTCGCTCGCCAGTGCGGCAGATGCCGCGCCGGCAAAATGGATTCAGTCGTGTCTGGTGAATCTGGCCGGGGAATCATCCCAGGTGCTGCTGGTAGTGGGAGAAGGTTCCTCCAAGTTTACGGCAAAGCTGTATGTCCTGGAAAAGAAGCACAATACCTGGCGGATCGCCTTCCCCCCGCTGCCGGCCCTGATCGGCGGGAACGGTTTTGCCCCGCCCGGTGAGAAAAAGGAAGGTGACGTCAGGACTCCGTCTGGGGTTTTTGCCCTGAAGCGGGCTTTTGGCTATGCAGCGAAGATCGATACCCGGTTGTCCTACCAGCAGACCGGAGCCGACGATATCTGGGTAGACGACATTACCTCCCCCGACTATAACCGTTGTGTCAGGAAGGGCGAAACGTCCGCAGCTTCTTTTGAGAATATGAAACTGAACGATGACCGGTATAAGTACGGCATCGTCATCGAATACAACACCGAGCCGATTGTCAAGGGAGCGGGCAGTGCCATTTTCATCCATGTGCGGCGCGGGGAAAACCTGCCGACCATGGGTTGTGTCGCCCTGGCCGAAAATGATATTCTGCGGGTCCTCGGCTGGCTGAAGCCAAAAGCAAAACCGCTTGCACTACTGGGGACAAGAGATTCAATCCTCTTGTTGGCCAAGGGTCAACGTGTGTCATCAGACTGCTTGGCGGGTGGGCAGAAAAGATAACTTTATGGTATATCTCGGGAGGTTCAGATGACGGTACGTATGCCGATACTGCTGTTTTTTCTTGCCCAGTTGCTCAGCTATCCGGTTGGGCAGTCG
>JAZDIS010000338.1:0-3390 GCA_043804705.1 Pseudomonadota bacterium
GGCCTCTGCGCATGGCTCAGATTGAAGTTCACGATGTGACCGGGGATCCGGGCTGGTACTCGGTCAGCCTCAAGGCCAGGCCGCACTTCAAGTACATGGGGGCGAGCTTCACCCTCTCTCTCGTTGGCAAACTGGACAAGGAGTAGTTCTTTCGTAACCCCAAAAACAGGAGAACGGTCAGATGGCACTCACTTCATACATGGCGGTGAAAGGCAAATCCCAGGGTGATATCAAGGGCGATTGTGCCCAGGGCGGCGATAAAAAAGACAAGGTGCTGGTTTACGGATCGGATCATGTGGTGGAGATTCCCAAGGACACCCATACCGGACTGCCCACGGGGCAGCGCATCCATCAGCCTTTCACCATTACCAAGCATAAGGACATATCCTCACCCAAATTGTTCAAGGCCTGCTGCAGCGGCGAACAGTGCGAGGTTACCATTGACTATTACCGGATCAAGGCCGATGGTACCGAGGAGAAATTTTACACCGTCAAACTGGAGGAGGCGATCATCGTCAATATGCGCGAGTACACCCCCCTCACTTTTCTGGCTGAAAACAAACCCTATCACGACATGGAGGAAGTCTCCATGACCTATTCCAAGATTACCTGGACCTATAACGACGGCAACATCGAATACACGGACGACTGGAAAAAATAGTTCCTGATGCGGGAGAAACGTTTTCTGGAACGGTTGCGGGCCATTGAGCAGGATCCGGAGTGGCGCGGTGAATCCGATCCCAAGATAGCCATTGCCTCGGTGTTGGATCATCTGGGTAAGATTTTGAACACCCGTCAGGGCAGCGCTCCCATTGCCGCCGATTACGGGGTGCCCGACTTTACCAGCCTGGCCAGCGCCTATGACACCGATTCTCTTCCCGAAATCGAGGAGGCCATCGGCAAGGTGATCATCAAATACGAACCGCGCTTGGTGGGGGCGAAGGTCAACTTCGCCCCCAAAGCGGAGCGGCCTTTTATGATCGCCTTCAAGTTAGCGGCCAGGGTTAGAGTGGAAGACCGGGAAATGCCGGTGGTGTTCGAAACCGTCTTGAATCCCGATGGCCACATCACTATTTTGGAGTAGTCCAGTTGATCGAAAAATATTATCAGCGGGAGCTGTCCAATCTGCGTTATCTGGCGGAGGAGTTCGCCAAGGCCCACCCGGCCTTGGCGCCGATGCTCAGTGGCCAATCCGCGGACCCGGACGCCGAGCGCTTGCTGGAGGGGACAGCCTTTCTCTCCGGGATGATCCACGAAAAACTGGATGACGACTTTCCCGAGATCGTCCATGGCCTGACGCAACTGATTTTTCCCCACTATTTGCGACCCATTCCCTCCGCCACCCTGATCCGTTTCACCCCCAAACGCAGCTTGCGTGAGATCATTCTGATTAAAAAGGGCACAGCCATTGATTCGGTGGAATCAGAGGGAACCAGCTGCACTTTTACCACCAGTTACGATGTGGAGCTTTCCCCTCTGGCCGTGGCTTCGGCGGAGTTTAAAGCAACGGGTGGCGGCTATGGCTTACTGCGTCTGGAGCTGCGGCTGACCGGCATGGATCTGGCTCAATTCCCGGCCAAATCGATCCGCTTTCATCTGGCCGGGGTCTACAACGAGGCTTCCGAGCGCAACTGGCTGCTCTTTACCCGCCTGCGTGATCTGCGCCTGGTCGGTGCCGACGGCAAAATTCATGCCTTGGGGCGGCAGGCTGTTCAGCCGGTGGGGTTTGCCGAGGAGGAGTCCATGATTCCCTTTCCGGCGCGTTCTTTCCCCGGCTTCCGGATTCTGCAGGAATATTTTATCCTGCCGGAAAAATTTCTCTTTTTTGATGTCACCGGGCTGGAGACTTGGACCAATCGCGGACTCGGCTCCGAGTTCACCCTGGAGTTCGAGTTCGCCGACCTGCCTCGGGACTTGCCTGCCATGCAGGCCGAGCACTTCCAGCTCTTTGTCAGCCCCGCCCTGAACCTTTTTTCTCATCAGGCAGACCCCATCCTTCTGGACCACAAAAAATCGGACTACCCTATTCGGGCCAGCGCCCAAAACCAGGGACATTATCAGATTTATTCGGTGGACAGGGTTACCGGTTTTGCCCGGGGTACGGTGCAGGAGCGGGAATACCTCCCTTTTGAGCTGTTCAATCCCCAAGTCGAAAGTACCCCGGTCTACGCCCTGCACCATCGCCTTTCGCCACTGGACGGCAAGGCCGGGTTGCATCTCTCGGTGGCCTATCCGGGGGGGAACAAGGAGCCGGTCCAAGAGACCCTCTCCCTGAAGATCATGTGCACCAACGCCTCCCTGCCGGAAACTTTGCGGGCCGGTGACGTACGCAAGCCCACCTCGTCATCGCCGGAACTAGCCGATTTCACCAATATCCGCTCCCCCACCGTGCCGGTCCAGCCCCCCTTGGGAAAAAATCTGCTCTGGCGGCTGCTCTCGCACCTTTTTCTAAATTATCTATCCGTGGCCACTGCGGAGAACCTGCGCTCGGTGCTCAAACTCTACATTTTTACGGAAACCCGTGACCGGGCCTCGGTATTGGCCAATACCCAGCGGGTGGAAGCCATTGCCGGCCTGAACCTGCGGGCTTCCGATCGCTTTGTGCGCAGCTACCTGACCCGCGGCCAGGAGATCAACCTGCAACTGGATCACCAGGGATTTACCGGTAAGGGAGACATGTTTCTCTTCGGCTCCGTACTGGATCTTTTTCTGAGCAATTACGCGGCTATTAATGCCTATACGAGGCTTACCGTCGAAGATACCCTGCACAAGGAGCGTTTCACATGGCCGATACGACTGGGCGACCGGCAACTGCTTTAGCAGGGGCGAGTCGGAGCGAGCCGGCCAAACCACCTTCGGTGCTTGAAGAGTTACTCGCCAACCCCCGCAGTTTCTCCTTCCTGCAAGCAGTACGCTTGCTCAAACAGGCCCATGGTGACCCCGGACCTGATGGGAGCAGATCTTTCCTGCGCGAGCAGCTCCGGATCCGTCCTTACCTTTCCCTTGGCTTCCCTCCCACCGATCTGGTGGAAATCGTGGAGTTGCCTCGGGATGATGATTCGCGGGAACGGGACCGGCGCCGCCGCTTTCGCATCACTGCCACTTTTCTCGGCCTTTACGGTCCCTCCTCTCCTCTGCCGACCTTTTACACCGAGGAGCTGCTGGATGAACAGGGCGATGATAAAAGTGTCAGCCGCGATTTTCTTGATATTCTGAATCATGGTTTTTTCAACCCTTTTGTCCTGGCCGATACCCACTACAACCTGAGCCGGTTGGCCTGCGAGGAAGGTGACGAGGAAATCTTGCAGCGTCTGTTCGCTCTGGTGGGATTGGGGCACCAGGAGATGCTGCACCATTCATTCAGAAACCCCGGAGCGCTGCTGCGGGCCA
>JAZDIS010000339.1:0-9990 GCA_043804705.1 Pseudomonadota bacterium
TGTCAGGGGCGGCAGGACAGCGGAGCAGCCTGGCAGTGCGGGGTTTGTGGTGCAGGTCGCGATGGTCGGCAATATCGCCGTGCATCCGGGCAGAGCCGGGTTGGCGGTGCAGTCTGCCAGGGGCGGCAGGACAGCGGAACAGCCCGGTAAAGTTGGGTCTGTGGTGCAGGTTGCGATGGCCGGCAATATCGCCGTGCATCCCGGCAGAGCCGGATTGGCGGTGCAATCCGCCAAGGGCGGCAGGACAGCGGAGCAGCCCGGTAAAGTTGGGTCTGTGGTGCAGGTCGCGATGGTCGGCAATACCGCCGTGCATCCGGGCAGAGCGGGGTCGGCGGTGCAGTCTGCCAGGGGGGGCAGGACAGCGGAGCAGCCCGGCAGAGCCGGGTCGGCGGTACAGGTGTCCAGGGTCGGCAATACGGTGCTGCAACCGGAAAGGGTAGGGTCGGTGATGCATGCGTCAATGGTTGGGGGCGGCGGCGGGGGAGGTTCAACGGCAGGCTGGGACCATCGTATACTATCCGTTCCGGCCGAGGTCGTTCCTCCAGGGGTGGCTCCCCAGGCATCGAGATCGATGTTGCCGGCCACATTGTAGTTGAGGGTGACGCTGGAACCGGTGTTCCCCGACACAATGTTGTTCAGGCCGCCATCTGTATCCACCACGTTGCCACCTGCATCAAGGAAAACGATGGTGGAGCGGATGAGCGGGGTAGAAATGGAGCCAGCAGCGTTTAATGTTACCTCGGATGTGCAACCAGCGGTCGTGCCATAACAGGAGTCGATTCCTGGAGAAATCACATCAATATCCCCTGAAGAGTTGGTTGAGAGCAGGACGTTGGCATTTGCTGTCCGTATACCCGTATCGCCGCCTACGTTGAGGGATCTACTGTTGGTGAAGGAAATTGCCCCGCTTCCCATTGTGGCGGTAAGAAAATCCACGGCATTGGCCGCGTTCGTCAGGGTGACCGAGCCAGTCCCCCCTATGATTTTCAGTCCGCCACAGTCAACACAGGTTGAAGCATTGTAAGCCGGGAGCGAAATGGCGGCAGTCTGGGTGATAGCCCCAGAGGTTGTCAGCCCCAGGTTCCTGAAGGTATTGCCGGCTCCGGTAATAGTGCCGGTAATGGAAATCGCTCCGCTATTGTAAGGAGTACCGGCATCTGAGCTTGCGCCGATATTGAGACCGGTTCCCTGAAACTGGTTCAGCAAGTCGCTGTCAATCCACAGGGAGCCGTTGGCCGGGTCTGTTTGGGCGACGGTAATTGGCGTGGTTGTGGTGAGTGGACCGATCTCGATCCCGTACATCGGGTTGGCTGCCGTGGTGATGGCGGCGGTGAGGTTTAGGCTGTCGGTGTCATAGTAGACACTTTTTCCTGTGACGGCGGCGTTTACGTTCAGTGTACCGGCCTCGAATCCCAAGTACGAGTCCGGCACATTCAGCGCGGTGTTTATGGTTATACTTCCAGCCGGGCCGGCATCGAATTCAAAATTGTTTGCATAGAAGTCTTTCAGGGTGTCCCCCGGCGTTCCCATTTTGGCGGGGTCGATGTGCAGGGAGTTGGCCAGATCGTTAAAGTCGATACTCGTCCAGATCCGGGGGATAAACCTAATCCCGTAATCCACCCCTATACCCGATCCCGTTGCGGTGATGGACCCACCTGCCATCGAGATGGTATCGGCGGCCAGCTCCACGTTCAAGGCGGAGACGGCGTTGTTGATCGTGACAGTGTCGCCGCCCAGTCGCAGGGATCCGGGAATTGAAAGGGTGGGATTGACGACGAGGGGGCCGCTGGTGTCCATGACGAGAGAGGGCGCGTTTACCTGATCGGTCAGCGTCAACCCGGCTGAACCACCGGTAATTGACGCCGGACCGGCACTGGTAAGGGAATAGCCGGAAGCGTCCAGATCCAGAAGGACTGTCGCCACGGTGTCATTGGCGGCGATGGATACTTCGCCGCTTGTGGCATTGGTGATATCGAGCTGGGGGGTGTTGACCACCATGCCGGCGCACGGCGGAGTACCGCAGTTGCCCGTGATCCCGGTCATACTGTTAAGGCTCACCTTTGGCCCTTGGACGATGGCGCCACCGCTGCTTCCTGCCTGGAGTATTCCTCCGGTGCTGGCGTTGAGGGTAATCATGCCCTGGTTGTTGGTGATAGCATCGCTCGTGGCATTCGGAAAGGAAAGCGCCGTGCCGGAAATGCTGATATCTCCTCCGTTAGCCGTGCTGGACCCCGAGGCGGAGATCAAGTTGTTTGCGATAACCAGTCCGGTGGCATTAACGATGATGTCATTTCCCGCACCTCCGTAGTTTGTGTCGGATTGTTGTCCTCCCGCGGTACTGATGGTATTCAGCGTCATGGCCATGCCGGAGATGGATACTATGCCGGCGCTGCCGCCGTTGCCGGTGCCATAGCCTTGACCGCCCGCTGTGGAAATCGTGTCGAAGGTGACGTTTCCACCCGGCGCATTGATGGTGATGTTCCCGCCGTTTCCTCCAGGATAGACGCCGGCCGAGTTATAGCCGTTGCCTCCCGCTGCGCCAACCGTGAAAAGCGAGATGTTTCCTCCGGTTGAAGTGATCTGTATCGTCCCGCCGTTATATGCGGATGCGGTGGTGGAGTTGGCGGCTGTGGCGTTAATGTCGTTGCTGGAAGAAATATTGCCTGCGGCCTGGAGAGTGATATTCCCCCCTGCTGCATCCGTCGTGGGCGTTGTGATGATCGCACCATTCAAGGTTATCGTTCCGCCGGTGCTGTTCAGGGAAACCGCTCCTCCCCCCGTATCGAGGGGAGCTGTTGCCGCGGTAAAAATGTTTCCCGCTGCATTCATGGTGATGTCACCGGGGCCGGTTGGGGTGATGGTGGCGCCGTTCAGGATATTGATATGACGCTCCGCGGTCAGTGTAAGCCCAAAGGCGCCTGCCCAGGCAAGCGGACTGACAACAGTGATGTCTCCGGCTCCAGTTGCTGTGCCACTGGCATTGACCGTGGAGACGGTAACATTCCCATTTGTCAGAGCGGTCTGGAGTGTGCTGGCAAGGAGCAGCGAGTCTGCCACAGCTCCGGAGGCGTTGAAGTCGGGTGCGCCACTGGTGTCGGCGGAGGTATCAGTAATATCATAACCGGCTGCGGTATCCGCGGTAGGGTCATCGGCAGCGATCCAAATGTTGGTAGGATCCAGCAGCAAGGTTCCGGTTCGTCCGAAGGGCGCAAGGGTAGAAACCAGGCCCTGGAAATCGAGATGCCCTCTGCCGGATACCTCCACAAACCCGCCATCCCCGCCGGTTGCTCCGCCCCTGGCGCTGACACTGCCATAAGCACGGGTGACGTCATCCGCCCAGACAATGACCCTGCCGCCATCGCCGTTGCCGGTGGCATCGGCCCGGATCACCGTGTCCTGGCCAAGATAGGTGGCCTGGGCATTGGGGAGGGCCGCGTATACTCCCGCAAATGGCAGGGGCAGCTGCATGGGTCTGCCCTGATAGTCGCCGCCGATGAGCGCGGTACCGCCGCCATTGATGCCGGAGACATCAACCACTCCCCTGTCCAGAAGGCCAACCTTTTCGCCCAGTATCCGCACGCTGCCGCCGGTCTCGCCGTTGTTGCCGCCCGAGGCATCCAGGGTGCCGCTGTTGGCGGCAATGCCTGCCGTGCCGCCGTACAGGATGATCTCACCGTTTTGTCCGCCAATGGAGCGGGCCTGGACAAGCCCTTTATTGTTGACCACCGTCCCGGCCAGTTCGCCCGCCACCTTGGCGGTCATCACCACCCGGCCGCTGTCCGCGGCCAGGGTGCCGAAGTTCTCCACCCCGGCATGTTGGGCAAGGCTGGCCTCGTCCACGGCCAGGCCGATCAGCCGGTCGCCGTCAAGGTCGAGAGTGAAGCGGTTTCCCGAGGCCAGGGTCACCTGACCCAGCCGGGCAGAAATTACCCCGGCGTTTGCGGTGTAATCCCCGGCCAGAACGATGTAGCCGCCATCGCTGGCCGTAAGATTTCCCTGGTTGACCACCTCCGCGTCACGGTAAGGGTTTTCCTCCGGGGTAAAGGTGTAGCTGCCGGCCATGAAGTCGTCGTTATTGATGTCGTGGGTGGTGGCCAGCAGGCCGTGGACGCTGATCTGGGAGCCAGGGGCGAAGAGCACCCCGTTGGGGTTGACCAGGAAGACTTGACCGTTGGCGGTGAGACTCCCGTAGATCCGGCTGGGGTCGTTTCCGGTCACCCGGTTGAGAGCAATGCTATCCGTGCCGGGCTGCTGGAAGCGGACCATTTCCGGCCCGGCGATGGAGAAGTTTTGCCAGTCGATGACCGCCTTTGGCGTTTGCTGGGTGATCAGGGTGGTGACACTGTTGGGCCTGGTGATTGTGGCGATGCCGGCGGTTACCTGTTCGCCTGCCGGCCCGGCCAGGGCTGTGGCGGGCAGGACCAGGGAGAGGGCCAACAGGCCCCGGCGGTACGGAAAGTTGGGGGCCAGCCGGGAAAGACGGTGCAGGCAGCCGGTTGTTTGCAAGGCGCGCCGGTGTCTGCCGGGGCGGTTGTGCCAGGAATGGAGAAGAGAGGAAAAATCCCAGAAACAGAGATGGCGGTTCATTCGTTTGATGCGCATGGTCGTTATCTCCAACTTCTCAATACAGGGCGGTAAAGGTAATCCAGAGCGGGGTGTCGAGGCCGTCGCCTGCGTCCTTGCCGTCAATGGGCGTGGCCCATTGCAGATCCAGGATGTACTTGCCGGTAAACGAGACGGTCATGCCGATGCCCGCTGAAGCCAGGGTATCGGAGTCGCTGCCGTCGGCCAGAGGGATTTCGTAATAGACCTTGCCTGTATCGACAAAGGTGCGCAGCAGCAGATCGGCAGGGGCAAGGGACAGCCCGCGCCGGATCTCAAATGAGCCCATGGTCCCCTGGTCGCCCCGGATCTGGGAGCTGACAAAACCCCGGACACTGGCCGGGCCGCCGAGGCCGTACTTGTTGGAGTCCGGCAGGGAATCGTTGCTCAGCACCGCTTCGCCGCGCAGGAATGCGCTCCAGCCCTGGCCGAAGAGATGTTCATAGTCGCCGTGCAATTCGAGCCTGGGCGGCAGGGCATTGCTGTCGCTGCCGTCCGTGTTGCTGCGGAAATTGGTGGCCACCTGGCCCGAAAGACTGGTGAGGCCGCCGGAACCGTTGCGAAGGCTGTAGTTAAGGCCAGCCTCCAAAAAACTGATCTCGTCGTCGCTCATGGGAAGGGCCATCATGTCGGACTGGCCCCGGACATGGGCCGCGCCCACTGTGGCGGAGAGGTTTTTGCGGCGGCTGCGAAGAAAGGGGTGGCTGAACTGGATACGGGCGGTTTCGCTGGTGCCCGTGATGTCCAGGGCGGCAAACTCCTTGCCCACATCGTATTCGGCCCGGGAGTAGCTCAGATTCATCCGGCTGCCATCGGGCAGCACCGGAAAGCCGTAGCTGAAACGCCCCTGGCGGAGCAGGTTGGATTGGGAATGGGTGTAGCCCAGACCCAGCACATCCCCGAATTGGAGCGGATTGTTGATGGTGAAATCCGCGCCAAGCCGCCACTGGCCGATGACCTTGCGGCCGGAGTTGTCCAGCACTGCGCTGGCCGCCACCGGTTTTTCCTCCATGCGCAGATTGATATCCGTGGTGCCGTACTCCTCGCCGGGCAGGAGCACTGATCGGGCCACAAGGCCTGGCAGGTCGTTGAGCAGCAGCACCTCGCCCTCGAGATCAGCGAAGCGCAGGATGGTTCCGGGGTCGAGCAGGTCCAGTTGACGGGTGAGGAAGGCGTCGTCGTAGCGCTGGTTGCCTTCGAAAACCAGTTTGCCGACTCTGCCTTCCACGACTTCAAGCCGGAGTACCCCGTCGAGCATGCGTTGGGCCGGGACCGTGACCGTGGTCAGGCTGTAGCCGTGGGCCTGGTAAAACTCGGTGAGCCGGTCGGCCAGGCCATAGATCTCGGTGAGGGTCAGTTCCGTGCCCTCCCGGTCGAGGATGAGGTTGCGGAGTTCCTCTTCGCTGAAAATGGTGTTGCCGGTGATGGTAAAACGGTCGATCCGGACCCGCCGTTCGTCGGCAGGGGGAGCGGGCCGGGGCGGTGCCGGGGGGTGCACCTCCGGGACTATGTCCTTGTCCGGCTGGGCCGGTCGGGGGCGCAGGGATTCTTCCACCGCGCCGGGGGTTGGGGGCTGGGCCAGGGCAGTCGAAAGCGGAGCCAGGGCCAGCAGAGCCAGGGAAAGGCCGGCCGCGATATTGCCGGCCGAATGGAGAGGTCGTATGCGGGACATCGGTTCTCCTTTACTCGAAAAAACTGTGCAGGTCTTCTGCGACAGGAGCGGCGGATTTCAAATCTTCTGTGGGCAAGCCGGAAAAAGTAACAGGAGAACAGACTTTCTCAATAGGCCTGCGCCGGAAATCTCACGGTGGCGGTGCCGGAATTATTGTGATAATCAGAATTTTTTATTCTGTCCAGATTATATCAAATTGAACGGGGTAAACCCGCGGAAAAAAGATTACCACGGTGTCGATGGCCTTTTTGATCATGTTGGCTAAGGGAGCTGGGTCTGGTATGATGGTTTTCCAGCAGTGTGTTTATGTGGTTGCGAGAGAAAAATACGGAGGCTGCTCGTGTTGTTGAATGATTGCAAGCGGAAAGTCGAGCTGGCATACCCATGCCAGTGGGTGTACAAGGTCATCGGCAGGGAGCAGGAGGAGTTGCGGCTGGCCATCGCCGAGGTGGTCCAGGCGCGGGAGTGCCTGGTGTCCCTGTCCAATTCGAGCAGCGGCGGCAAATATCTCTGTATGGACGTGGAGGCTGTCGTACTCAGCGCCGAAGACCGTGAGTCCCTGTATCGTGCCTTCAAGGGGCATCCGGCGGTGGTCATGGTGCTGTAACCTTTTTGCCGTCCGGTCTATTTACTCCACCACCTCGAAGCCGATGGCAGCGATGGCGTTTTTGATGGCGGCCATGGGCACATCCTTGCTCTGGTTGAAGGTGGCTTCGTTTTTTTCCAGGGAGATGTTCACCTCGCTGATGCCGTCGATGGCGTTGAGCGCCGAAGTGACCGAGGCCGCGCAGTGGCCGCAGCGCATACCTTTGATCTGGATGGTTGGCATGGGGAACTCCTTTGTCTGAGTTTATGATTGAATGATGTGAGGAATTTTATTGAAAACTAAATTGTTGCCGGACGCAAAGATTTTTTTCAAGCGCTTAACCTAACGTGAAAGGGCAGGGCAATCAAGGGGATATCCATGGCATCGTCGTTCGAAAAACAGCGGGTCGCTATCCGGGGCATGCACTGCGCCTCCTGTTCTTCCCGTATCGAAAAGGTGCTGGCCGGCACCGAGGGTATCCGGTCGGCAGCGGTGAATCTTGCCGCAGAGAGCTTGGAGGTGGAGTGGGAGTCCGGTCGGCTCAGTCTTGTGGATATTGCCGGAATCGTCAAAACCCTTGGTTTCGAGTTGGTGCTGCCGGAAAAGGAAATACGGCTGGCGCTGGCCGTCACCGGCATGACCTGCGCTTCCTGCTCCGCCCGGATCGAAAAGGTGGTGGGAGATATGGCCGGGGTGCGGAGCATGCAGGTGAATCTGGCCACGGAGTCGGCAACGGTGGTCTTTGATCCCGAACTGGTCAGCCAGCGGCAGATCCGGGAGGCCATCGGGCGGCTTGGCTTCAAGGCCCAGGTGGCCGGGCCGGCCGGGGGCTCTGATTTCGAGCGCCAGCAGGAGGAGGCCCTTGCCAGGCTTGCCGCCATGGCAACGCGTCTCTATCCGGCCTTTATCTTTGCCGTTTTGTTGCTGCTTCTTTCCATGGGCGAGATGGCCGGTCTGCCGTTGCCCTCGTTTCTGGCCCCCCATCACTCGCCGTTCACCTTTGCCTTTGTTCAGTTTCTTCTGGTTCTGCCGATCATGTGGTCGGGCCGGAATTTTTACCAGCTCGGTTTCCCGGCTCTCTGGCGCGGCGCGCCCAATATGGATTCGCTCATTGCCATCGGCACCGGCGCCGCTTTTGTCTACAGTACTTGGAATCTGATCGAAATCGGCTTGGGTATCGAGGCCATGGCCAGGGTCATGGATCTCTATTTTGAGTCGGCCGGGGTGCTCATCGCCCTGGTTTCCTTGGGCAAGTATCTGGAAGCCCGCTCCAAGGTGCGCACCTCGGACGCCATCCGTCAACTCATGGCCCTGAGTCCGGAGGAGGCTACCCTGGTGGTGGACGGGGTGGAGGGGCAGAAAAAGATTCCCGTGGCCGAGATCGAGGCCGGCGATATCCTGCTGGTCAAGCCGGGTGAGCGCATTCCGGTGGACGGTTCGGTGGTCCAGGGCCGTTCCAGCGTGGACGAGTCCATGCTCACCGGCGAATCCCTGCCGGTTTCCAAGGAGGCCGGCGATCAGGTGGTTGGTGCCACCCTGAACAAGAACGGCCTTTTGCAGATGCGGGCCGAGAAGGTGGGGCAGGACACGGTGCTTGCCCGGATCATCACCATGGTCCGCGAGGCCCAGGGCTCCAAGGCGCCCATCGCCAATCTGGCGGATCGTCTCAGTCTTTATTTTGTGCCCACAGTCATTGTCCTTGCCATTTTTGCCGGGCTGGCCTGGTATTTCATTGGTCAGGCCGAGTTTTCCTTTGCCCTGCGGATATTCATCGCCGTGTTGGTCATTGCCTGCCCCTGCGCCATGGGGTTGGCCACCCCGACTTCGATCATGGTCGGCACCGGTCGCGGAGCCCAGCTGGGGGTGCTGGTAAAAAGCGGCGAGGCCCTGGAGATGGCGCAGAAGATCGACGCAGTGGTCTTTGACAAGACCGGAACCCTGACCCATGGCCGCCCCGAATTGACCGACGTGCAGGCTGTGTCGGCCGGGATGGATGCCGGTCAGATCCTTTCCCTGGTGGCCAGCGCCGAGAGCGGCTCGGAACATCCCCTGGCCGAGGCCATTGTCAACGCCGCCAGAGAAAAGGGGTTGACCCTGGCGGAGCCTTCCTATTTCGAGGCGGTTCCCGGCCGGGGTATCCGGGCCATGGTGCGGGGCAAGAAGGTGCTGCTCGGGAACCGGGAGTTCATGGCGGCGCAGGAGGTCACGGGAATGGGCGTTATGATTGAGCAAATCGCCCATGGTTTTGCCGGGGATGGCAAGACCGCGCTCTACTGTGCGGCGGATGGCAAGCTTATTGCGCTTCTGGCCATTGCCGACCGGCTTAAACCCGAGGTGCCTGCGATTATCAGCGCCCTGGAGCGTATGGGTATCAAAATCTTCATGCTCACCGGCGATAATGAGATTACCGCCCGGGCCATCGCTGACCAAGCTGGAATCAGCGAGGTGTTTGCCCAGGTGCTACCGGACCAGAAGGTGGAAAAAGTGGCGGCTTTGCAGGCAGAGGGTTTCCGGGTCGCCATGGTGGGCGACGGCATCAACGATGCCCCTGCCCTGGCCAAGGCCGATGTCGGTATTGCCATGGGCACCGGCATCGACGTGGCCATCGAATCCGGCGATATCGTGCTGATGAAAGGCCATCTCTCCGGCCTGCTCACCGCGTTGTCCCTGAGCCGCGCCACCATGCGCAATATCAAGCAGAATCTCTTCTGGGCCTTCATCTACAACATCATCGGGATTCCGGTGGCGGCTGGGGTGCTGCATCTCTTCGGCGGACCGACCTTGAACCCCATGATTGCCGGAGGAGCCATGGCCATGAGTTCTGTTTCCGTGGTCTCCAACGCCCTGCGTTTGCGCTTTTTTAAAAGTAGTTACTAAAAGATCCGCGCCGTTAACACGGTTGCCGTTCTTGCCGTTTCTCATGATTTGGACAACGGCCTACTCCGCCGTGTCATAACAGGAGACAATCGGCAACGGTTTAAAATACGGGAGAACCACAGCATCGTCTTGACAATTTTGGGAAACCTTGCGTAGATGATAGTATGGTTTTGGCCGTGGAGTTTACGGCTGGGGTGTCCGTTGTTATCGTGTCCGGTGTGAGAGGAATGTCCCAATGAAAAAAATTGTTGTA
>JAZDIS010000340.1:0-2556 GCA_043804705.1 Pseudomonadota bacterium
GTGGTGCAGACCAGGACATCGATCTCCCGCTTGACAAAACGGACCATGATCTCCTCAAGGACCTTCCCCGGCATCTGACCATGAGCCACGGCGAGCCGTGCCTCGGGAACAAGCTTCTGCACCCTGGACGCCATTTCCTGAATGGAGTGAACCCGGTTATGGACGAGAAAAACCTGCCCGCCCCGTTGCAGCTCCTTGACCACGGCCTCCTTGATCACCAACTCGTCATCGCGGGCGACAAATGTTTTCACCGGTCGCCGGAACTCGGGCGGTGAGCTGATCACGGAAAGGTCGCGGATACTGAGCAAGGAGAGCTGCAGGGTCCGGGGAATAGGGGTGGCTGTCAGGGTCAGGACATCCACCTGGCTTTTGATTTTTTTAAGTTTTTCCTTGTGGGAAACGCCGAAACGATGCTCTTCGTCGATAATCAGGAGCCCGAGACGCTTGAAGGCCACATCCTGGGACAGCAGCCGGTGGGTGCCGACCACGATATCGACCCTCCCCTCGCGCACCTCCCGGACAATCTGCTTCTGCTCCGCCGGAGTGCGAAAACGGGTCAGGCTTTCCACCCGGACAGGAAAACCCTGCAACCGTTCGCGAAAGGTGGCGGCATGCTGCTCGGCCAGCACCGTGGTCGGCACGAGAATGGCGACCTGGAAATTGTCGGCAACCACCTTGAAGGCCGCCCGGATGGCGACCTCGGTCTTGCCGTAGCCCACATCCCCGCAGACCAGCCTGTCCATGGGCCTGGGCGAGGTCAGATCGTCGAGAACCTCGTTGATCGCCTTGAGCTGCCCGGCGGTTTCATCATAGGGAAAGGACTCCTCCATCTCATGGAACAGCTCGTCCGGCGGCGAGAAGGCATACCCCTCCACCATGGCCCGCCGGGCATAGAGACCGAGCAGATCCTGGGCTACCTTCCAGACCTCCTCCTTAACCTTTTCCCGCCGGGTCTGCCAGACCTTGCCGCCCAGCTTGTCGAGTTTCGGTTCGGTGTCGGAGAGCCCCTGGTACTTGCTGATCACCTTGAGCTGATCCACCGGCACGTAAAGCTTATCCCCGTCGCGGTAAACCAGCTGGAAAAAATCGTTGGCGATGCCGCCCAGCACGATATTGACCAACCCTTCGTACCGGCCAAGACCATGGGCCGTGTGGACCACGATATCGCCGATCGTAAGCTCTGCAAAACTCACCGGCGGCCGGCTACGCTGGACGCCCTTCTTTTTGCCCGCTCCCAGGCGAAGCTCACCGAAAAGCTCGCTTTCAGAAACCCAGTGCAGCCGGGCCACAGGCAGATCAAAGCCCGCAGCCAATGGCGAATCCACCAGAACAATCTGCTTCTCGGCGGAAGCGGACTCTTCCACCGGGGCTGGGGTTATGGCAACCGGCAAATCGTATTGCCGAAGCAGTTCCGCCATGTGCTCCGCATGCCGCCTGGTCCGGCAGGCAAAAAAAACACCATCCCCGGCCTCAAGCCAAGCGTGCAGCTGCCTCGACAGCTCGGGCATCATCCCCTGATTTTTGCGCTGCAACTCAAGCTGCTGCTTGAGAAGGACATGGTTGCCGCAGGGTATCTCCAGGGTTTCTCCCTCTTCCATGTCCGGATGGGCAAAATCATAGAAGCGACCCTGCTGGAAACGGGCCAGCCGTTCTTGCCATTCACTTTCCGGCAGGAATATCTGCTCAGGCGGCAAAACGGGCAGATGGGCACCGGAGGCCTCGGCGAAATTAGCCTCGATCCTTTCCCGGCAGAGGGCGAGACTTTCCGCAATGGCGTTCGGCGAGGAGAAAAAGACGATGGTCTCCTCCGGCAGATAGTCAAGCACGGTCGAGGGCTTTTCGTAGAAAAGCGGGAGCAGAAATTCAACCCCTGGAAAGCGCTGGCGATGCTTTAGACAATCCTCCATCACCCTGACCCGATCACTGTCCCAGGCAAGATCCTCGGCAAAGGCCTGGAAACGATCGACCAGTTGCCGCAACTCCTGCTCAGTGGCAGGATAGAGGATATCGCTTACCGGCAGGAGAACAATCTCTTCGAGATCCTCAACCGAGCGTTGACTGATGGGATCGAACTTACGGATGGATTCGACGGTATCGCCACAGAAATCGAGACGGACCGGCATCTCAAAACCAGTGGGAAAGATATCCAGAATGCCGCCGCGCAAGCTGAACTCGCCAACCGACTGCACCAGGGCCGCCGCATCGTAGCCACAGGCAGCAAGGGAGGCGATCAGCCCCTCGAGTTCCGTATCTTCTCCGCGCATGACCAGTTCGGCCAGGTTGGCAAGGGAGGGGCGAGGCAAAACTCTTCTCAACAGAGCCTCAACGGACATGACCAGCATAAATGGCTGGTCGGCGCTGTGTACCTGGAAGAGAGTGGCAAGGCGTTCGGCCACGGTCCGGCTGTCCGGTGACAACGGGGTATAGGGGGGGATTTCATGCCCGGGAAAATAGAGAACCAGGATGTCGCTGAAAAGCGCAAGATCCTGAACAAGATGCTGGGCCGCAGTCTCGCTTGGCGTAATACAGAGGACGGGACGGTGTCCGAGTCGGGCC
>JAZDIS010000341.1:0-6381 GCA_043804705.1 Pseudomonadota bacterium
CCGACATGCTCATTTGTACGGGCCCGGCCAGAGTTTTTTATACGGAAGAGACCCTTTTGGATGCCATTGCAACCGGCAAGATCACCGAAGGCGACGTGGTGGTGCTTCCCTTCCAAGGTCCGGCCGGCGGACCCGGCATGCCGGAAATGCTCACCCCCACCGATGCCATCAAGGGAGCCGGCTTCACCCGGGTGGCTCTGATCACCGATGGACGCTTTTCAGGGGCCACCAGCGGATTGAGCATCGGCCACGTGGAAATGGAGGCATACAACGGCGGAGCCATTGCCGCTATCCGCGACGGTGATACCATCGACATCGACGTTGTAGCCCGTAAACTGAACGTTCGGCTCACACCGGCGCAGATCCGCGACCGCCTGTCCGCCGTGAATGTCCCGGAACGCAAACTGCCCCGCATGCTCAGTTCTTTTCGCAAGGCTTATACTGGAATAAACTGCTATGGCAAGCAGGCCTGAAAATCTTTTAACCCATAAATCATAGAGGAGGAAAAACACCATGCACAGATCAATCATTGCCCTTCTGATAATCATCTGCCTGACGGCCCTGAACGGCATTGCCGCTGCCGAGACCCAGATCAACATCGCCACCGTCACCAACCCGAGCCTTGTTCACACCAAAGCCGCCGTCTGGTTCAAGGAATGCGTGGAAAAAGCCCTGCCGGGAAAATACGGTGTCAACGTCCACCATTCTGCGGCCTTGGGCAGCGAGACACAGGTGTTGCAACAGATCCAGTTGGGCACCACCCAGATGTCGGTGTGCACCACCGGCCCTATTGAGGCATTTGTGCCCGAGATCAAGGCTCTGGAAATGCCCTTTCTCCTTCCTTCCTACGAAGCGGCCGACAAGGTCCTCGACGGAGCCATCGGGCAGGAACTGGGTAAGAAATTTGAGAAATCCGGGTTGTTTGCCATTGCCTATCTGGACAATGGCTTTCGCAACGTCACCAACGCCAAACACCCGGTAAAAACGCCGGAAGACCTCAAGGCTCTGAAAATACGCACCATGGAGGCCCCCACTCACCTGGCCATCTGGAGAGCCATCGGAGCCAATCCCACCCCCATGGCCTGGCCCATCTTTACCCAGCTTCAGCAGGGAGTGATCGACGGCCAGGAAAATCCGATCGCCGTGATACACGCCGCCAAGCTTTACGAGGCGGGGCAAAAATACCTGACCTTGACCAGGCACGTATATTCAGCCCTGGTCTTTGTGGCCAACAAGGCCTTCATCGACGGCCTGCCAGCGGACGAGCACAAGATCGTTTTGGACTGCGCCCACAAGGCAGCGCTCCAGGGACGCAGTTTCATCCGCGACAACGAGGCCAAACAGTTAGCCGAACTTAAAACCGCAGGCATGCAGGTTGAAGAAAATCCAGACCTGGCCGCTTTCCGCAAGGCCACGGCCCCGGTGATCGAGACCGCTTCCGGCGAAACGAAAAAACTGGTGGATCAGATCCGGCAGTCTATAAAATAGCCGGGGTTCATGATCAAAAAGAGTGACAGGTGAAACAAATGCTGGTAGTAAACTTGTCACCTGTCACTCGTCACTTGTCACAAAAAAGGAATGACGGTGTTTGAAAGAACAAGCCGGGCGATCAACGCCTTTGTGGAAAAAGTGCTGTTTGTCATTGGAACGGTGATCTGTGTCATCTTGTTTGCCCAGGTCGTATTTCGCTATGCCGGGGCATCTCTGGGCTGGTCCGAGGAGGTGAGCCGTCACCTGCTCGTGGCCATCACTTTTTTGGGCGGTACGGTCGCTTACAAGCGGGCCAGCTTCATCGGCCTGCGGGGCTTCGGGCATCACCTGGGACCGGTTGTCCAAAGGATTATCGTAGTGGGACTTCAGGTGTTGACTCTGATCCTTTTTGCCCTTATCGCCTGGTTCGGAGCCACTTACACGGTCAAGGCTGCCGAGCACACATCATCATCGCTCCAGATCCCCATGGCGATCCCCTTTGCAGTGATACCCATCGCTGCTGTCATTTTCGTTATCCATGTGTTGGCCGATATGTCCCGAACCCTCGGAGGCCAAAATCCATGATTGTCGCCTTTCTTTTTGCCGGCCTCTTTGCACTCATTGCCCTTGGGCTACCCATCGCTCTTTCCATCGGGCTGCCGGCCATCGGTCTTATGCTCACACCCGGGGTTTTTCCCTCCGGAGTCCATATCTCTGCCCTGGGCCAGACGATCATCCAGCTCCTCTTTGCCGGGGTGGATTCGTTTGATCTGCTCGCTGTTCCCCTGTTCATGCTGGCCGGAGCGATCATGGAAACCGGTGGGATATCCCGCCAGCTCATCGATTTTTCCGACAGCCTTGTTAGCTGGGTACACGGCGGTCTGGCCTGCGCCGTGATCGTGGCCTCTATGTTTTTTGCAGGCATTTCCGGGTCGGCGGCAGCAGACACCGCGGCGCTGGGCGCCATCGCCATTCCGGCGATGATACGCCAGGGCTATCCGGCTGCCTTTTCCGCGGCCCTTGTAGCAGCAGGCGGTTCCATCGGCGTGATCATTCCGCCGTCCATCCCCATGGTGATCTTCGGCTTTTTGACCAACGTGTCCATCGCCAGGCTCTTTGCCGGAGGGATGATGGTAGGAGTCCTTTTCGGGTTAAGCTTCATGGCCGTGGCGATCTGGACCTCCTGGCGCCACGGGTACGGCACCCGCCATCCTTTTTCACTCAGGCGGGTGGCTTCGGCCACCAGGGAAGCGGTCTGGGCCATAGGAGCCCCGGTTATCGTGCTGGGTGGGATTCTCTCCGGCATTGTCACCGTCACCGAGGCAGCGGCCCTGGCTGTGTTTTACGGGTTGATCGTAGCCATGGGAATCAATAAAAAACTCAAATGGAAAGACATGCCGGACCTGATTATCCGGTCCCAGATCGTGGCTGCCACGATCTTGTTTATCATAGCCATGGCAAAGGTGTTCACCTGGCTGGTAGCCATGCAACAGACCACCCAGTTGGTGCAAAATGCCTTAAACGCACTGGCCCTGCCGCCCTGGGGCTTGCTCCTGCTTGTCATGGCAGTACTTCTCGTTCTGGGCTGCGTGATGGAGACTACAGCGGCATTAATCCTGCTCGTGCCTGTGCTGGCAGCACTCTCCCCCCAGATGGGAGTGGACCCGATCCAGTTCGGGGTTCTCATGGTGATCAATCTGGCCATCGGAATGCTCACCCCACCTGTTGGCATATGCCTTTTCGTCAGTTGCGGCATTTCCGGCCTGCCCCTGGGTCAGGTGAGCCGGGCCGTGATGCCCCTGATGGCTGTGGCTATCGCTGCACTGTTGATATCCTGTTTCTGGCCGCCATTGACACTTTGGCTGCCGTCGTTGATTTATCGCTGATGAAATCCGAGCAATTTATTCTGCGCCGGCGCCCGGTTTAACAAATATGTGAGTAACACCAATGTCATCATAAAAACGAGGAATAAAAAATATGGACACGTTCACTCCCAGGCACATCGCCGATCTGTCAGCCATAATTCCTTCGGACCGATTCTCCACGGGACAGTCCAATCGTGAGCTTCACCGCCACGATATATCCTTCCATCAGGGAACGCTTCCCGCCGGAATCATCTGGCCGCTTACAACCGATGAGGTGTCCCACCTTTTATCGTGGGCATACGCCAACGATGTCCCTGTTACTCCTTGGGGGGCCGGCACAAGCACCGAGGGAAACCCAGTGCCCACACAGGGCGGACTAGTGGTGGATTTAACCCTCATGAACCGCATTCTGAACATCCGTCCCCAGGATCTTCAGGCCGATGTGGAACCCGGTGTCCTGCGTAAGGAACTGAACCGACAGGCCGGCAAACACGGGCTTTTTTTTCCGCCCGATCCAGGGGCCGATGCAACCATCGGCGGCATGATAGCCAACAACGCATCCGGAGTCCAGACCGTAAAATACGGGGCTACCAAAAATTTCGTCATGCGCCTGACGGTGGTGCTGCCCCAGGGCGTGATCATCCACACTGGCTGCAAGGCACCTAAATCCTCATCCGGCTACGACCTGACGCAGCTCTTTGTGGGATCAGAGGGAACCCTGGGGATTGTCACCGAGGCGACACTTCGCCTGACCGGCATTCCCAGTCATTTTCTGGCCGCAACAATTCGTTTTAAGGATCTTGAAAGCGCATCCAGGGCTGTAGCACTCATGATCGGATCGGGACTTGGACCTGCCGCCCTTGAACTTTTACCGCCTGGGTTGATCCGATTGATGAACCGGGAAAAGCATCTCGGCCTGCCGGAAGCTCCTTCCCTTTTCTGTGAGTTTCACGGAATCAGCAAAAATATTCTCCTGGAAACAGCTGATCTTGCCAAGGAGGTGTGCGAGGACTGCGGTGCTGTCGGCTTTAATTTCGCAACCGAAGAGAGCGCTCGAAAAGATCTTTGGCGCGCCCGTCACGAGGCATGGGAGACTATCCATCGCGCCCATCCGAAGAAACAAACCCTGATTGTCGATGCAGCGGTTCCGATCTCCCGCTATCCCGAGATCGTAGTGTTTTCACAGAAAATTATAGACGAATACCGTGCCATAGGCTATGTTTTCGGACACGCAGGCGACGGCAATCTGCATGTGGTGCTAGTTGGGGACCCCGCAGATACAGTGGAATGGCAGAGGCTCGAAGCCGTTAACCATGCCATCGTGGAAAAAGCCGTTCAAGTGGGGGGTACCTGCACGGGTGAACATGGGGTGGGCATCGGCAAACGCAAGTTCATGCTGCTCGAACATGGTGCGAGCTATCATCTCATGCGCCAGATAAAGGAAACGATTGACCCTAAATGGCTGATGAACCCGGGCAAGATTTTTTAGTCTGACATAGAAACCCTGGCCTTCAGAGTCAGGTAAGATTTCAGTAGTCTCTGAAGGGATAATGGGGTCAAAAAGTGTGATATAGAATCAGAAAACACCTCCTTTGGGAACGTTAATTTAGAAATCGAATAGTTAGCTTGGTCCGACCACGGAAGCTTGTCAACCTCGGACAGGAAGCAATCCGGGCCCTGCACCCTTTGGAACTCCTCGCGGCGGCCATGGGAGAAGACTGTAATTAGGATGTTTTCTCACATTTCCAAAATGTTGGATATCAGCTTGTCTCGTTCTCGCTCTGATATGTACAGTTTTATCCTTACATCGCGAATTTTAGCCTCACGCTCTTTTTTCCTGGTAGCGGCTTTTTTTGCCTTGGAAATGAGATCAATTAAATCGCACGGTTTCGTCAGATAATCAAAGGCGCCGAATTTCAACGCTTCGATGGCAGAATGAATTGAGACGTGGCCCGTGAGCATTATGACTTCCATAAGAGGGTGCTTTTTCTTGAGTGTTTCAACCATTTTAATGCCGTCGAGATCAGGCATTATGACATCGAGAACAACAACATCAAAAGAGTCGTTCTTTTCAAGTAGATTCATCGCCTCCGTCCCGGAAAAAGCACAGTCCACCGTAAACCCCCTTTGGCGCAGGCGTTGGGCGAGAGTTTCAATAAACGGCTTTTCATCATCGACAAGAAGAAAATTGAACGGAGTCATATGCTTCTCCTTCTGTTAAATAGAAAACCGCGACAAATCTTTTTGTTTTGGGGCGATTGTCGGGGATGTCCCTGATACTTTTACAAAGGAGATGAAAACATGACCACCTTACATGCTTAAAGAACAACCGTCAAGAGGGCGGATGGCACCTTTTACTTTCCCAATGATAAGAATAGTTTTTTACGAAGGCATCATTATTGACACCCTCGTAAAAAGTCAAAAAACAACTTTTTACTTGGCGGGAAAGGGATTCCCCTCTCCCGCCGCTTGAAGTAAATTCAAGCGGTTCCACCCTCATCCCAGGCCGGGGCTTAATCGCCGTCGGCCTGATGATGGACTTTTTACGAGTCCATCATTATTAGGAGCCAATGATGAAGTAATCTGGCGATGTGAAAAAAGCAAGAAAGTTGAAAAACAGCAATTATATTACAGGCGTTTTGACAAGAATGTTTTTTTGATATATTTTATATAGACAATACATATCATAATTTCATGCTTTTTTTGACGGCAAGACAGGATGCCTTAAAATATCCGGAGAAACAAATGGACGAAAAAACATTAAAATTCAGAGAAACATGCAAAACGGAAGCCGAATCATTCACAAGGGTAAGAGACCTGCTTCCTGAAATAGCTGAAAAAATAATCAGGAGTTGCGACGATAAGGAATGTTATACCCATATCGATTATGACCCTATCCCTTCAAAGGATTCGGTTGTGGAAATAATAAACAAATCAAGAGAGATTCTTTTTCCCGGTTTTTTTTCAAAAGAAAGGATCGATCCGGTCAATTTAAAATACAGCATAGGGCAGGCCGTGTCTGTGCTTTATGATATGGTTTCAGAGC
>JAZDIS010000342.1:0-2250 GCA_043804705.1 Pseudomonadota bacterium
GCGGAAATGGGTATCCTCGCGTTTTGCCTTATCGATGTTTTTGTCCATCATCTCCTGCATTTCCTGCTGGAAGAGATGGTTGTAAATGCGTCCGGCAATCTTGGCCGGTGCGTTGCCGGATGTGCCCACGCTTTTGAAGCCGCCGGTATTGGTGGTGACGGAGATGAGCATGGTTATGGTCCGGTCCTTGTTGGTCTGCCTGTCGCGGTACGGATTGAAATGGCTGATGAACAGGGCGGACTTGTTCATAGGCGCGGTGCCGGTCTTACCGGAGACCAGATTTTTGTGATGCTTGAATTCGGTTTTCATGGCCGAGCCGGTGCCGCGATTGCAGACCTCGTACAGGGCACTCATTTCCGCCTCCCGTTCCTTCTTGGACTCGAAAAGCGGGATCTTGGCGTACTGCTCGTCCTGGTCACGGTCGTACACCGTCTTGCCGTTTATCTGGATCCGGCGCACAAAAGATGGATCGCGGTACTGGCCGTCCAGGAAGGCGTTGTAGATGCCAAGCCATTGCTGCACCGAGACCGCCGAGGAGCCGATGCCGAAAGGCCAGTATTTGGCGTCTTCCTTGCTGTAGTCCAGGCCCACTTGGTCAAAGCCGAGGAGCATGGCGTTGCGGAGCAGGGGGTTGGTGTAGAGCCTGGCGAAGATGGTGTTGATGGAGATCACCTGCGCTTCCAGCAGGTTGTATTCGCGGCCCATGGGGCGAGCGGCATCGTAGTTATACCAGTTGCGAGGCAGCCAGGTCTGTCTGCCGGTGCTTGCCACATATTTGTACTCAATGGGCTTGTCGGCAAAACGGTCGCTCATCTTGGTATTGTTGGCCACCATGGCGTAGTAGGCAATGATCGGCTTCATGGTGGAGGAAGGGGTGATCTTTGCCTTCGTGTTCATGATGTCGATGATCACGGGTTTCTGGTTGCCGTTTTTGCCGGTGCTGTTGCCGTTGGCGGTTTCGCTGGGGTCGGGCGGTTCGTCCGCCTCATCCTCGTCCTTTTCGTTGCTTCTGGTTTGCAGGAATTCTTTGCCGCCTACGTAGGAGACGATCTCGCCCTTTTGGTTGACGGCAAGGATGCCGACATTGATGTTGCGTTGCAGGTATTCGAGAAAGCTGTTGAAATCAGTGTAGGGCGGGGTGAGGCCACGGGAGGTGTAGCGTTCCTTGTCGCGCTGCCAGGTGGCCTGGTTGCTGGTTGCGAGGATATCCTTAAAATAGCTGCTCTGCAGGAATTCGCCGATGATCTCCTTCATCTTTTCGACCAGGGCCAGATCCGTGCCGGTCTCGATTGAGACTTCACCCTTTTCGTCAAGCAGGAGCTGGGAGCCGGAAACTTCGCGGCCATTGATGGTGTAAGTCCGGGAGGAGACCTCCTTGATGACGTTCCATGAGGTCCATTCCTCCTCCCCGTACAGGGGAGAGCGGAAGTCGCGAAACCCGAGGCGGCGGATGGATTCTTCGTCGCTCAGCAGCCAGCTCCGGTATTGGTCGTCCGGGATTTCCTTGCGTTGCCAAAGGTGGGTGAGGGCGAGATTGATCTTGTTGATGGCGCTTTTGGCATGCCCCTGCATGGCCGGGGACAGGTCGCTGAAGTTCTTGCCGTTGACGATTTCATAAAAGGCGACCTGACGGTTGTGGTTGGGGATGAAGGAGCCGATGGTCACCAGCTGCTGCATGTTGAGGGCTGCCAGGTCTTTCTTGAAATAGTTGGTGGCGGCGGCCGGGAAACCATAGATGTTGGCGCCTACAGGTACGGTGTTGATGTAAAAGTTGAGGTTTTTTTCCTTGCCGAATTTAGCCACCATCATGTAAGCGATGATGATCTCTTCCAGCTTATTGGCGATGGTTCTTTTTTCGTTGCCGAGGATTTTTTTGGCATTCTGCATGACGATGGTGCTCGCTCCGCGGGGATCTCCCTGAAGAGTGTCTTTCACCGCGCCGACCAGATTCAGCCAGCTGACGCCGGGGTGAATCAGAAAGAGATTCTCATACCAGGCATTGCCTGGGTGGGGCAGGAAATAATGATCCTCGCAGGCCAGCAGGGCTTTCTGGGCAGAGTCGGGGAGCTGCTGGGTAACCTTGCGTTTCCCGTAGGACTTGATGATCGCGCCCCGGCTGTCTTTGATGTCGGCGGAGTGGGCATAGGTTTCCAGGTCGTCGGGCAACCGCTCGACGGGGGCGGTGTCATAGATGGATCGGGCAATGAGCACTTCGATGATATGCTGGGTCGGTCCGGGGAGGTAGTTGAG
>JAZDIS010000343.1:0-14954 GCA_043804705.1 Pseudomonadota bacterium
CGGGGTGGAGATCTTTCGGGACGCCTCCGGCCAGATGCGCGATCTGGAGCGCGCCCGAACCATCCAGTCCCTTTCGATGCAGATGCCGCCCGACGACAACCCTCGCCTGCGTTTCGCGGTCAAATATTTGCCCCATGATATGATAGGCGGCGATTTCTACACGGTGGAAAAACTGGATCAGGACCGCTACGCCTTCTGCATTGTCGATGTCATGGGGCACGGTACCGCCGCCGGTCTCTATGCCATGCACCTGCATTCCCTCTGGGAAGCCAATCGCCGGCTTCTGGACCGCCCCGCTTCCTTTGTCAGCCAGCTCAATAAAAGCCTCTGCCAGTTGGTCCGCGACGGCGAATCCTTTGCCACCGGCCTTTTCGGCTACATCGACCTGCGGGCCAGGGCAGTGGGTCTTTGCGCGGCGGGCAGCAGCCCCTCGTTTCTCCTGACCCGGCAGGCGCGGACCCGGCGGATTTCCCTGGCCGGCCTCCCCCTGGGTCTGATCCACAATCATGTTTACGAAGTGACCTTCATGCCCATGGAGCCGGGTGATGGCCTGCTCCTCTTCACCGACGGGGCAACCGAGATCACCAATAGTCAGGATGCCATGCTCGGCAACGACGGGATGAGCGCGTTTATAGACAGCCACGGCTTTCCGGACACCGAGGGAAAACTGGCAGGCTTTCTCGAGAAGATGTTGAAATTTTCCAATAGCATCAATTTTGTCGATGATGTCACCATGCTGGCGATTCATTGCCCAGATTATCCGGCGAGGCACAAGCAGCCTGGCCTTTCACTGGGCAGAACCGCCGGATGACGAACTTCGACCCTCAGAGCGCCAGCGGAGCCGAGGGGCTCTCCCCGGCCAGGTTCGCGGCGAGCGAGGAAATGGTGCTGTTTCCCGCCGATTTCCCGGGAATCGATGAACTGATTGAATTCTTCTGGCGTGCGGCGGAAAGCGGCTTGAGCTGCTGGGGCTATGATTCCAAAAAGATGAATATCCATCTCTCGCTGCACGAGGCCGTGGTCAATGCCTGGAAGCACGGCAATCAGCAACGGCCCGATCTGGCGATCACCTTACGCTGGCGGTTCGCCTCCGCCGTCACCTTCGAGATTCTGGACGCGGGGCAGGGTTTTTCCCGCCAGACTCAGAGCGAGCCCTTCACCCCCGGCCGGATTGCCGCGGAGAGCGGCCGTGGTCTCTTCATCATCCGGTTCTGCGCCGACAGGGTGCGCTGGCAAAAAAACGGCAGTCATATCATTCTCACCTTTGCCCACCCATGAACAACCTGATGGCAGGGGCCAAATCCACAATGCTCCCTGCCCCGTTGCAAGGTGGAAGGGGACAGGTACGGTGCTGAAATGAGCATCCGGGTCAAAATCATCATCTCGCTGTTTTTTGCAACCATGTTAATCACCGGAGGGACCGCCGGTTTTTCTTATTGGTTGTTGGAGAAAAGCTTGTTTGAAGATTTCCGCAGTCGCTTGGAGAATATCGTCCATATTGGCGCGGCGACCATTGATATTCCCGCGACCAAACGATTAATCGCACATCTTGAGACCTCTTTAAGCGATGCACGAACTGCCGGGATTGAGCATTCCAGTGACTATCTAAAGATTGACGGCAAGCTGCAGACTATCCGTAATGCCGAACCCCAGCTGATTCAGTACGCCTACATCCTGATTCCCGCCAAAGACCCTGACAAAAGCCTCTTCCTGGTCGATTCCGATGTACTGAAGTTGACGTCCCGGCAATTGCCGGGCGGAAATACTCCCCAGGAAATTTCCCATTTTGGGCGAGAGTATGACATTTCCAAGCAGGCTTTCATAAAACAGGCTTTTGCAACCCGAACAGTAACCGTTGAAGATGCGCTGATCGACGACCCTGTTTTTCACACCAGATCCCTTTCCGCTTATGCCCCTCTTTTCGATGAACAAGGGCGAATGCTCGGCATCTTGGGTGTGGACCTTAAAAACGAGAACATGCAGGCGGCGCTGCACCATTCAAAAACAGTCTTCGCGGCAATCATATTGAGCTCTTTGGCGCTGGCCTTGATCCTGTCCGCTTTTCTTGGGGATCAATTGACCAAGGGGATCCTTTTGCTGAACCAGGTTGTCACCCGTTTTGCCCAGAAACAGTTCGAGGTCAGGGCGCCGGTTATCTCCAACGATGAAATCGGGAATTTAGGCAAATCCTTCAATTCCATGGCGCAGGTCATTGACGAGCATGCAAAATACCTTGAGGCGCTGTTGCGTGCCTATGGCCGTTTCGTGCCCCATTCATTTCTTGAATTCTTGAAAAAGGACAGCATCATAGACCTGCAACTGGGCGATCATGTTCAACAGGAAATGACGGTCATGTTCGCCGATATCCGGGCCTTCACTACCCTGTCTGAAACCATGACCCCCCAGGAAAACTTTGCTTTCATCAATGCCTTTTTTCACCGCGTCGGCCCGGTGATCCGTAATCACGGCGGGGTCATAGACAAATATATAGGAGATGCGGTGATGGCCCTGTTTCCAGCCTCGCCTGACAATGCGGTCGCCGCGGCAATCGATATGCAACGCAAAGTCGCTGAGTATAATAAGGAACGCCTCGAAAACGGCTGGATTCCAATTGCCATTGGGGTGGGTTTGCATACGGGCAACCTGATTTTGGGAACAGTCGGCGAGGCCGAGCGCATGAACAGCACGGTCATAGCCGATGCGGTGAATTTGGCCTCCAGGCTGGAAGATGCCACCAAGCAGTATGGGGTTGGTATTCTTGTCAGTGAAAAAACAATGGCCCGGCTTTCTGAATCTCCGGAATTCACCGTGCGTTTTCTGGATACAATCCAGGTCAAGGGCAAACAGGAGTCAGTGGCCGTTTTTCAGGTTCTCGACGCAAGCACCGGTTCAGTATGCCAATTGCAGCAAAAAAACGATCTGCCGCAATGGCAGGAAGCCATGGCATTGTATTCAGCCGGCCGCTTTCAAGAAGCGTTGCCTGCTTTTCAGGGGATCTTGTCGCGCAATCCCGGCGACCGCCCGGCGCGGATATATGTGGAGCGCATCATGCATCACGCAGCTGCCGGCAGAGGTTTTCCCGCAGAATCTTGAGGAGTGGGGCTTGGCTTGAGGGAAACTGTACCCGGCCCCTTACGGGATGGGGGCGATGGTCTTGCGGGGCGGGGTATCGTTGCTCAGCGTACGCAGGGCCTCTCTGATCCCGGGGGGCATGCCGCCGCCCTCCTCGGCCATGGCCCGCATCTGTTTGGCCAGGTAGGAGTTGCTGATCAGGAGCTTGAAGACCTCGGTCATGAACTCCTGCTTCCAGGGGCTCAGCTGCTTGAGGTTCTGGAATTTGTGCATGAAGAAGGTCCGGGCCGCCATGCCCAGCTCCTTTTCCAGTTCGGCAAGGGTCATGGCCTCGGGCTTGACCACCGGCTCCACCAGGTTGTATTTACGATAATCCTTGGTGGCCACATGCTTTTCGAGCTGGGGGTAGAGATCGGCGTAAGGCCAGGGGGCGATGGCCAGGAAAAAGGCCATGTCCGGGTTGTAGTGAATGGCCAGTTCGACGATGGCGGCGATGGATTCCGGGGTGTCGTCGGGCATGCCGAGGACGAAGGAGGTCTCGGAGACGATGTCGGCGCCGTTGATGAGGTCGATGGCCCGCTTGGACTGCTCGACCTTGGTGCCTTTCTTGAACAGGTTCAGCGTCTTCTGCGAGCACGCTTCCACCCCCACGTAGATGTGCTCCACCCCGGCCTTGCGGTATTTGCCCATGAGATCCGCGTCGCGGATTATGTCGTCCACCCGGGTCTCCATAAGCAGCTTTACCCCCGGCTGCCGCTCGATGAGGAGATCGAGGATCCGCTCCCAGCGGCCCCGGTCCAGGGTGGGGATCTCGTCGGCCAGCATGGCGACGTTGACCCCGTATTGCCGGTTGAGCAGTTCCAATTCGGCCACGAAGTGCTCCGGGCTCCTTGCCCGCCAGCTTCGCTGCCAGAAGAGCTGCTGCGAACAGAAGGAGCAGTTCTGGCGGCAGCCGCGTGACGAGGAGACGATGGCCAGGGTGGAATCCTTCTTGGGCCGGTAGGTATAGATGGGCCACTCCACCAGGTCCCAGGCCGTGGGCAGGGAGTCGAGATCCTCGATGAAGGGGGCGGCCGGGGTGACGTGGACCTTGCCCCCTTTCCGGAAGGCGAGCCCCCGCACCTTGGCCGGATCGTCGTTGTTGTTCAGGCAGTCGAGCAGGCCGGGAAGGGTCTGCTCCCCCTCGCCCCGCACCACGAAGTCGATGATGGTGTCGTCGGCGGCAAGCAGCTCCTCGTAGCAGAAGGTGGCGTGGACGTTGCCGATGACGGTGACCACTTCCGGGTTCACCTCCTTGGCCAGTCGCAGCAGTGCCACCGCGTCGACGATGGAGGCGGTGAAGGCGGTGGTGGCCACCACCGCGGGCCTGAAATCGGCAAGCCGCGCCCGGATCTCGGGCCAGTCGTGCCACAGGGCCATGGCGTCGTAGTAATCCACCTCATAGCCCGCCCGCCGCAAGGAGCCGGCGATGTAGACAAAACTCAGGTTCAGCCAGGTGCCGGCGGATTCAACCACGCCGGAGTGGTAGGGGGGGGTGATGAGGGCGATGCGTTTGAGCTGCATTGGGTCTCCCTTCAGAATGTCCAGAGAAAGGCATGGACGCTGCCGGCAAGAAAGGCAGTACCCAGCAAGGCATGCTTGACGATCAGGATGGGCCTTTTCAACCCGTTTGGTGCTTCCAGGGCATCCCATTGCCGCCGGTAGAGAAAGCGAATGCAGCCGGTGAACATGACCAGCGCCAGTGAGGCCGCGCCGAGCCAAAAGAAACGATGAACGAGGCCGTTAACGACGGTTGCCGCTGCTGCCGGAAGCTGCCAGAATTGCCCTGTACTGGTGCGGGCGGTGTAGATCCCGACAAAACTTCCGAACCAGATGCCGGTGAAGAGGTCATGGGCAAAGTTGTTGATCAGGTAGAGCCAGTGTCTCATTTCGGTTATGGCCTTTGGGAATTCATTCATGCGGAGAATGTGGCTGCCGCCTGGTGGGTTGGGGAATAACGGGCTTGGCTGACGGAGAAAAAAAGCTCCTGCCTCCTCACTCATCCTCCGGCTGTTTGCTCTTTGCCTTTTTGAAGCGCGGCAAGGGTCCGTCCGACAGAGAGAGGTTCTTCCCCTTGTTTGCCGGCAGCGGCTTGGAGCAATGCTGCAATCCTCACCGAGCAGCTGCAGACCTTTTCATCCTGGCCGATGAACTCGTCGGTAATCTTTTTCTCGTTGCCGGATCGCAAGAAATCACCTTCTGCCAACGGATTTGGTCAGTTTACCGTAAAGGTTGCCCAGTTTCTTCAGGTTTTTTTTGAGGAGAAGCTCGATCATCTGGTTCATGACCTTGCCGCCATGCGCTCCTCTGATCTCCTCCCCCTCTATTTTACCCGGTTTTTTCTTCCAGCGGCCGACAATTTCAAAGCCTTCGCCGGTCATGAAACCAAGGTTGTCCGTTTGTACCGCCACCACCATGCTCCGGTTCACCAGATCATAGTGCCGCAGCAGGCCGATCTCGCCTTTTGGCAACCGCGTGAAGCTGTCTACATCAACAACTTCGGTCCTGGTCCACGGCGGGATCATCTTGTGCCGGCTGTTTCCTTTCCCCGTGAGGTGATCATGGAGGGTGCTGTCAAAAAAGTTGGTGCTGACCTCGCCCATGCCCAGAACATTGATACAGTAATGTTCCGCAATACCGAGAAATTCCCGGCACATTTCAAAGTACTCTTCCCTGGAGCATTCGCCGAACTGCCCCAGGTAGCCGCCGCCGTCGCAGATTCTGCTCCCGGCGGGCAGGTGGAAACGGATGTTGTCCCTTTGGCAGGCCCTGAAAAAAAAGATAAACCCCGGGGTGCTGCCGACCAAGGCCAGGGGCGTGCCGGTTTTCTCCGCCTCAAACAGGGAGTGCAGCAGCAGTTCCAGGTTCAGACCGGTGAACGAGATCAGATAGTCGCTCTCCGGTGTGCCGAACTCGGTTCGCACCCTTTCCAGCCCCACCGCCATGCCGATGCCCGGGGCCATCTTCGGCGAGGGGGTCATCAGGAGGATTTTCATCCGTTCCTGGTCGGGGAAGACGTATCTTCTCGTCAAAAGTCCGTTGGCGGTATTGATCAGCGTAACCGCTCCGGGGTCACGGTAAATTTTTCCTTTTTTCAAGGGATCCGTGGTGCCGCTGGTGAAATAGGCATGTTCGGCTTTTTCCACCGGGAAGGTTGCCAGGACAAATTCCTTGAACGCCTTTGACGGCACGGCCGGGATGTCATGCCAACACTTCGCCGTCTCGGGGCTGATCCCTTTCCGGAGGCAGTAGTCCCGGTAGGGGGGGATGGTGTGGAACTGGAGCTCGAATTCTTTTAATGCTATGCGGTTGAATGCATCCTCGTCATGGAAATCAAGGCCCTTGTCGATGAAGGCAAGGATTTCGCTGTCCAGGCCGGAAACGAACGGGGATTCGAGGGAATATTTTGCAGGCGGTGCCGGAGGGGTAAAGAACATAGCTCGTATTCGCGCCTTGGTGGAAGTTATTGAAGGGGGGGCTCAGAAGATGGAACTGTTTCGGAGAGGGCCGATGCGAAAAAAGAGGGATGCCTATTCGTTATTTTTTTTTAACCAGCCGGCAGGCAACAACTCCGGGACATTTTTTTTGTAGCGTGCGAATTCGGCCCCGAATTTCTCCTGCAGATAGTTTTCCTCTTTTTTTATCAGTACCTTGAATAGGCCATACATTGCGATTGGGGCAGTGAGTCCGAGCCATGAATTTGTCAAGAATGCCATGCCGGGAACGATGAAAACTATCCAGGCCGAGTAGATCGGATGACGGCAGGCTGCGAAAACACCATCTTTTTTCAGTATACCGCAATTGTATGCCTGTGTCAGTGCTTTTAGCGCGGTGATAAAAAATGCTATCCCGGCGGATATGAATGCCGTGCCGAGGATAGTGCGTATCATTGGCGGAAGGGCATTCATGCTGAACAGGGGGGCAAAATGTCTGGTTGCCGCATACATGACGAGGCAATAAAGAATCGAGAATGCGGCAAGAGGAGGCCCTATGCCAAACCTTGTCATCGCCTTGGGAGCTGTGTGCGGTCTCAATTTTTTGTGCATGATGGCGATTCCGAAGTAACAACCAGGCCCCGGTTGTTACTTCTTTTCAGGATGGGCGATCGGCTCGAGGTCGCCTTCCGGTGTGCTGCCTTGGGGGACATGGGCAGGCCTCTTGAAGAAGGCAAGCTCGTCGGCATCGCTGGGGCGGTCGGTATAGAGGATGGTGATCTCCGCCACCAGCCATTTTTCCTTCTCCTTGAGCAGCCGGTAGCGGGCCGTGTAGTTGACGGAGAGGCGCGGGCTGGCTTTGCCGTTTTTGATGTCGATGTACTTGTATTCCCACCGCTCCTTGGTGGTGACCTCCGCCTTGCCGGGGGCAAGCTCTTTGGTGGCGAGGAATTCCAGATTGCGGAGGGCCGAATCCATCTTGACCCTTCCCTCGCCCAGGGCGGCCATGTGGTAGTAGGCTTTTGCAGCCCGTTCGCCGGTGGCCGCATGTGTTAGGTGGTTCATGTCCATCCGCCGGTAGCCGTCGGCCAGCAAGCCGTTGTAGGTCTCAACGGTTTCATGGAGGGCATTTTGAGGCTGTTTGCCGATTTTTTGCTCACAGCCTGTTATGAGTGACAGCAGGGAGACGAGGACGACGAGGTGTTTTTTCATCTGAAGTATTCCGAGTGAGCTGAGGAATCTAAAAGTGACACAAAGAATAATGCTACGACAGAGAGCAGAAAGCAGATGACAAGGAGGGCGGAGGCCCCTTCGCCACGCAGGTTGAAAAACCGCCGCAGGTGAAGGTAGAGGCCGAAAGCGCCCCAGGTGATGAGCGACCAGGTTTCGATGGGATCCCAGCCCCAGAATCTGCCCCACGAGTCGTAAGCCCAGATCGCACCGGTCAGCATGCCGACCGACCAGAAGACGAAGCCGAACCCCGCGAAGCGATAGGCCAGCAGATCCATGGCCTCTGGCTCCGGCAGCCTTGCAACCCATGCATAACCCGTTCGTTTTTTCAGCACATATCCCAAGGAAAGGGCCACGGCGATCAAGGTGGTGGGGAGAGAGACAATATAGAAGGAGACATGCAGCACCAGCCAGACGCCCCTGAAGGTGAGCGGCAATTCCTTGGCCACCGGATTGAAAAAAATCCCCAGACCGATCATCAGCAGGGCTGCGGGAAAGACCAGGATGCTTGTGGGGCGGATGGCGGGGAAAAATCTGCAAAAGCATAAGAACAGCGCCAGCATCACCCACGCCATGGCGGAGAGGATCTCGTAGCGGGCTATATATGGGCCGTGGCCCACCTCATACCACCAGAAAAGAAGGGCCGCCCCGTGGACCAGGAGACCGGCAGCGAGGAGCCTGTACGCCGCCCGTTCGGCTTTCTCCTTTTGGAAGAGGAGCCCCCAAGTGTTGCCGATGATGGCAAGCGCGTAGAATACAACCGCCAGCCAGTGCATGGCGGTGAGCGTTGTAAATGTATTGTTCATGACCTTCCCCGCCTTTTCAGCCGTTTCATCACCGCCTCATATGCCGCCATGGAGTGCCGCGGCCACCCTGGCCCTTTCCGGAGCAGGCGGAACCCCTCATCCCAACGCTGACAGTAAAACTCGCGGGGGATGGTAACATAGGTAAGCACGGCCCCCAGGATAAAGATGAAAAAACCGAGGAATACCCCAGGAATAAAGGGGGTATCCAGGAAGATGAATCCTGCCCATTTTTTCACCTCCACCAGCCGGGCCTGATAGGGGCCGAGCCGTCCGCCCCCCCCCTTTTTCAGGGAAAGTTCGCCGGTCACGGTATTTGTGTTGTCCACCAGCCGTATGACCAGGAGGGGATTGTCGCCGGCCAGCGTCTTTTGGCCGGCGTCCGCGTAGTATTTGGCCTTGATGCGGTAAGGGATCTCCGCAAAATCGAAGTTCCCGTAGCTCGCCTCCCCGTGGGCAAAGGGGGACGGCATATCGAGAACCATCACCCCTTGTTGCCCGGCTTCGCCGGTCAGCATCACATGAAAGGCGGTGCCGAAATTCTTCTCCTGGTAAATGCGCAGTCCCTTGTGTTTCAGGATGGGGGCAAAGGCAATGGTCCGGCTGCTGGCCTCGCCGCTGCCAGGGGCGATAAAAAGCACTTCGCTGGTGACGTTTTTGACCCCGCCCTGGGGCCAGAATTCAGGGGTGACCCGGTCGAGCAGCAGGGACTCTTCGAGGCGGAGAGGCCCTGTGAGCAGGCCATGTTCCTCGAACAGCCATGGGGAGCCAGGGAGGAGCGTTTCACCTTCCTCGAGCCGCGCAATCCCCCGCTTTTCCGTTGCGGCAATGCCCAGGGATGAGGCGACGGTGAGGAGAATGCCCAGATGCAGCAGGAATTTCCCCCAATACCCCCAGGGATGCTTTTCAAGGTGTGCGGCGCCCGTGCCGAAGGTTTTTGTCTGGGCCAGCCGGAGTTGCTCGATGGTGGTGACGGCCAGGGAAACGAGAAAGCAAAAGAGCAGGGCGACAAACCATGGCGCGGTAAAGAGGCGGTGGAGACCGAGGAACTCCGTGGCCGGCAGCCAGGCCTGGTGTGCCTTCTGCCACTTTGCGAACAGCTCCGGCGGGGTGCTGAACTGCTGTGGAACGGCATAGGAGAGAACAACCGAGAAAAAAAGCAGGAGCAGCAAGGCGAGAACGGTTTTTCTCGATAGAAGATAACGCTTGACGGTCAATGGCATTAAAACGGAAACACCTCAAAAAAAACAAGAGAGAAGGGAATTTCACCCATAAGCAAGGCATGCCGGAGATCAGATCGGAAAAAAGGATAACGCACGCTTAACTGTCAAAAGACCCCACCTTAAAAAAAGTGGAGTCTTTTGGTCAGTCCCATGACATCCGTCGGCACCCTGCATCCCTACCAATATTCGGTGCCAGTGGCATTCATTGTATGACTAGGTGGAGGGCCGGAGGCACAGGTTGCCTTGCAATCAACATCGCCATAACTGTTCGGAGTAGCTTTTTTCGTGTACTTCTGCATTCGAGAGGCGGTGGTTCCTGAGCTGTTGAGGCCATTGCCGTCCGCGGTGTATCGACTCGGCAGGTTTGTAAAGATTGCGAAATCATCTGCGGCTATGAGCCGGGACACCTTACCTCCGTGCGGAACCCTGATGTGGCAGGTGACGCAGGCCTGGGCCCCGTGCTGTCCAGTGGAATGGGCATTGTTGGCCCCAGAAGCCTTGGTATCCGGATGACAGTTCCAGCAAAACGGTTTGGTGGGATTTTGAGTCGCAAAGGTAACCGTCCAGTAGGTGCCGCCAGCGCCACTGGTCCCATTATAAGGATGCGTGTTATAGGGCCAGGCCTTGTTGGTGCCGGCCAGCATCCATTTGATGGTGGAGCCGTGCGGCCCGGCTACGGATGAGTCGCTGGCGTGGCAGTCGGAGCAGTACATGGTCTGGGTGCCCATGTTGACGTTCCAGGGAGCAAGCAACTGGCTGGCGGCCAACGCCTTGGGAGCAACCGAGTTGGTATAATTATTCAATCCGGTGACCACAGGATGCCCCGACTTGTTCCCGGGGCTGAACTCAAGCCCCACGTCGGTCCAGGCGGTAGCGCCGGAGGTGCCGCTCCAGGTGGCCGGGTTGCCCACCGCCCCGGAATGGCACTTGAAGCAGACCTGATACTCCTTGGTGGCGGTCTGGACGGCGCTGTAAGTGGGGGCGGTCCAATTGGCGCCGGAGAAGGTCGGCACGACGCCGGTGGCCTTATACAGAGGGCTGGCGGCACCGATCTCGTTGCCGGCGGCAAGCCCCTTGGTATGGAGGGTCTTGCCGGCTGCGTGGGGGTTGTGGCAGTCGGTGCATTCCACATGCAGGTTGTTGGTGATATGGGACTGGGTCTCGTCGGCCTGGTGAGCGGAATCCGAGATGACCATGGAGTGTCTGCCGCCTGTCTTCGCGATGTCGGTCTTGATGTCGTCAGGGAGGCCGCCGGCGCCGTTTCCTGCCGGGAGACCATGGCAGTGGGTGCAGAGGTTTTCTTCGGGGTCCATGCCGAGATACCTGTCCGGACCACCTTGGGGATCCGGCTCGCTGCCCTGGACGCTGGCGTGCTGTTCGTGGCAGTGGGCGCAGTTGCCGATGGCATAGTCCACGGAGGTGGCGTTGTTCAGCCCGGTGCGGTTGACGCCGGTGCTCGAGTTGCCGTGGGCGGAAGAGGTATAGATGCCGGCAACGCAGGGCGCCGCGCCGAGGAGGGCGTTGACGCCGAGCAGACAGAGGGCCGGAACGAGCAGGCGGTGGAGATTTTTCAGCGACAATGGGGCGGCCATGGCGGTCATCCGGTACGGCATAATTGTTTGCATCTGCAGTAAAGGTAACGGACTACGCTATACTCAATACTGATAAATATTAACATGTGGACTCGGATTCTGTAAATAATTTTGTAAAATCGGAACCTTTTGCAAAATATTGAGAAATTTACCTGTCACACCCCCCGCTTCAGCCCCGGCCAGAGCAGGGTGTGCAGCTGGAGCTGGAGCCGGGCCGGGAGCGCATCGTCCAGGAGCCATTGGGCCAGCAGGGCGGGCGAAAGGCGGTCGAGCACCGGGGAGAGGATCAGCTTGGCCTTTTCGGCCAACCGGTGGTCCGCTATCATTGCCTTGGCCCAGTCGTAGTCGGCACGGGAACTGACCACGAACTTGATCTCGTCGTGGGGAGCGAGCAGATCGAGGTTGGCAAGGTCCATCTTTTCGGCCATCCCGCTGTCCGGGCATTTGAGGTCGAGGATCTTCACCACCTCGCGCGGCACCTGGTTAATACTGAGGCTGCCGTTGGTTTCGAGCAGCACGGTGCGGCCCGCCGCGAGCAGCCCGTTCATAAGCGGGTAGACCCCTTCCTGGAGCAGGGGCTCGCCGCCGGTGATCTCGATGAGGGCGTTGGGGTATCGCCTTGCTTCGTTCAGCAGGGTGCCGAGCGGGGTTGGGGCGGCCGGTTCCTCGTAGGTGTATTTGGCGTCGCAGTAAGAGCAGCGCAGGTTGCAGCCGGAGAGCCGGAAGAAAAGGCAGGGGTAGCCCGCAAAGGAAGACTCCCCCTGGATACTGTAAAAAATTTCGGAAAGCTGCAGGGGCGGCTCATCCTTCACGGTAGGTCACGCAGCAGTTCTCCGTCTCGCAGACCGTGACGCTGTATGGCCGGTAACGCTCGCTGGTGAGGGTTTCCCTGAGGCGGTTGAAGATGTAGGCGGCGATGTTTTCGGAAGAGGGGTTTTTCTTTTGAAAGGCCGGAAGTTCGTTGAGATTCTGGTGGTCCAGTTCCTCCATGATTACGTTCACCGCCTTTTTCAGGTTCTTGAAATCGATCCCCATGCCCAGCGCATCAAGCTCGGTGGCGCGCACCGTCACCTCCACCTGCCAGTTGTGGCCGTGCGGCCTTTCGCAGTTGCCGGGATAGTCGCGCAGATGGTGGCCCGAGGAAAAATGGGTGCGGGTGAAGATATCGTACATTGGGAAACCTCTTGAGGAATTGGAAAAGTTCGTTTGTAAAAGTTTGCGGTCCGGGTACAATGTCCACTTGAAAAATGGCTGTTTTTTGACTATGTAATGGCACAGTTTTTGAAACATATCTATTCCCCCAGGGGAAGTCAACCGGTTCATGAGCGCCGGGAACATTTAGGAGCCGTTGCGAAATACTTGTATTTTAAGGCTTGCTCGTTACGGCTCCTTATGCCGGTTACGGCAGGCGAATGTACACGTTATTTTATTACAACGGCTTGCCGGCAGGTACGGACATCCGTTTCGCCTGGGCGGACAAGGAGACAGAACAATGGCTTTGATCGCGCCCTTTCGCGCCCTTCGATATAATCCCGCCAAGATTCAGCACCTGGAAGAGGTGGTCACCCCGCCCTATGACGTGATCGATCTTCAGGCCCAGGCCGCCTTTGCCGGAAAAAATCCCTACAATATGATCCATCTGGATCTGAGCAAGAATTTCACCGCCGGGCAGTTGACCGAGGCCCGGTATCGCCAGGCCAGGGAAACCTTTGCCAAATGGCAGCAGGAAGGGGTGCTGGTCCGGGACAACGAGCCCACCATCTATCTCTACCATACCGAGTATTCCCTGCCCTCCGGCAAGCGTCTTACCCGCAAGGGTCTGCTCTGCCTGGTGCAGCTGGCCGAGTTTGCCGAGGGGATCGTCAAGCCCCACGAGAAAACCTTCTCCGGCGTCACCTCCGACCGGCTCAGCCTGCTGGACACCTGCCATGCCCAGTTCAGCCCGATCTTTTCCCTTTACCCCGATGCCCAGGGGCAGATCATGACGCTGCTGGAAGGCGGCCGCTCCACAGAACCGCTCGCCAGCGTCGTCGATCACGACGGCTGCCGCCATACCATCTGGGCGGTGACCGATCCGGCGATCCTTTCCCAGGTCCGGGCGCTGTTTACGGAAAAATCCCTCTACATTGCCGACGGCCACCATCGCTACACCACCGCCCTTCAGTTCCGCGCCCTGATGCGGGAACGGTTGGGCCGGCTGCCCGGCGACAGCCCTTACAACCACACGATGATGTATCTGTGCGGCATGGAAGACCCCGGCCTGTCCGTGCTCCCCACCCACCGGCTGGTGCGGATGCCGGAAGCTGCCGGCTTGGCCGGGTTGATGGCCAAGCTTACGCAGAGCTTTATTGTCGAGGAAGTCACCGGCGGCTCCCGCGAGTTCCTGGTGGTCGAGGTTTTGGCCCGCATGGCGGAAAATTCCGGCGCGGCCACGATGTTCGGCTTGTACCATCCCCAGGAGGACCGCTGTCTGCTCCTGACCCTGCGGGACGGGATCATCGACGAGGCGCTCGGCGGTAAGCAACCCGCAGCCCTGCGGGAGCTGGATGTGGTTATCCTTTCCGATCTCATTCTCGAGCGGCTGCTGCAACTCGACCATGGGAGGTGTGAAAAGGAAGGTCTGGTGGACTATTACAGCGATCCGGATACCGCCCTGGATATTGCGATCAAGGAGGGCGAGAGCAGCAGCGGCCGCAGCCCTCTTCTCTTTCTGATGAACCCGACCCTGGTTTCCCAGGTGAAACGGGTGGCGGACGAGGGGCTGGTCATGCCGCACAAGTCCACCTATTTTTACCCGAAGCTGCTCACCGGGCTGCTTCTCAATAAGATCGTGCCCGAAGAGAACGTCCCCGTCTGACCCGTAACCGGATGGCCATTGCCGAGGAACTCAGCGAAGAGAGTCTGTTTGCCGGCAGGCTGCGCTGTCTGCAGCCCCGGCAGGGCTACCGGTTTTCCGTTGATGCCGTTCTTCTCGCCCATTTCCCCGCCCCGGAACCCGAGGCCCGCATCCTCGACCTGGGCGCCGGATGCGGGGTTGTCTCCCTGATCCTTTCCCACCGCTGCCCCATGGCCCATCTTGTCGCCCTTGAGGTGCAGCCGCGTCTGGCCGAGGTCATCCGCCGGAATATGGCCATCAATGGCCTTGAACGCCGGGGCACGGTTATCGAAGGCGACTGCCGCCGGATTGCAGCCCTGCTGCCCCAAGGCTCCTGCGACTGGGTGGCGGCAAATCCCCCCTATTACCCGGCCGGCAGCGGCCGCCATCGTCCGGAAACCGAACGGGCAAAGGCCCGGCACGAGATCCTTGGCGGGATTGCTGAGATGGCGCAGGCTGCGGCCTTTGCCCTGAAGACCGGCGGCCGGGCGGCCTTTGTCTATCCTGCCACCCGGGCCGAAACCCTGCTTGGCGACTTGCGGGAAAACGGGCTTGAGCCGGAACGGCTCCGGATGGTGCATCCCTGGCCCGGTGCGGAGGCCGGGTTGGTGCTGGTGGAGGCGGTGAAGGAGGGGGGGGAGGGGGGGGAGGGGTTGGCGGTTTTGCCGCCGTTTTTCATCTGCCGG
>JAZDIS010000344.1:0-10852 GCA_043804705.1 Pseudomonadota bacterium
GAGAGGCGCGTCAACGATACAGACCCTGGGCCTTGATGTAGTCCTCCACCGTTGCGGGGACAAGATCCCGGACAGACCTGCCCTGCCTGATTGCCTCCCGGATCTCGGTGGAAGAGACCTTCATCGGCACCATGGCCACAGGATGGATGACTCCCTGACCAGGATCTCCCTGCCAGCTCCCACGGGCTTCGACAAAGGCGTAGCCGGGGAAATTCGCCGCCACCGTCTGTCCACAAGACTGCCGGCAGTGATCCGGCCGGCCGATTACCACGAAAGAGGCATGATCAAGGAGCTCCAGGTGGGCCTTCCAGGTATGAATCTCGGCAAAGGCATCCATGCCGATGATGAAAAACAGGTGAACATCCCTGCCAAGAACCTGGCGGAGAGTGCGCAGGGTATCAATACTGTAGGATGGCCCCACCCGTTCCGCCTCCAGACGGGAGACAGAAAACCCGGGCCTGTCGACAATCGCCAGCTCCAGCATGGCAACCCGATGGGCAAAGGGGGAGATGGCATAGGTTGGTTTGTGAGGCGGCAGGAAGGCGGGGACAAAAATGAGACCCGAAAGAGCCAGCGCCTGCCGGACCGCCTCGGCAACGGCCAGATGACCGTTATGCACCGGGTCAAAGGTGCCGCCCAAGATGCCGACCCGGCTGCCGAGGTTGTGCGGAAGTTCCACCCTGCGCCCTCCGGACCGTTGCTTAACCGCGGACCTGCCCTTCACCGTAAACGATGAATTTCCTGGTGGTCAATTCCTTGAGGCCCATGGGGCCGTAAGCGTGCAGCTTGGTGGTACTGATGCCGATCTCGGCGCCCAGGCCGAACTGGCCGCCGTCGGTGAACCGGGTGGAGGCGTTGATCATGACCGCCGAGGCATCCACCTCGCGGAGAAACCGCTGCCCATTGGCATAGCTGTTGGTAATGATCACCTCGGTGTGCTGGGATCCGTACTGGACAATATGGTTCATGGCCGCATCCAGATCGTCGACCACCCGCACCGCCAGGATCAGGTCGAGGAACTCCATGCCATAATCCGTGGGCATGGCGGCGGTGATCTCCGGCAAAATCGCCTTGGTCCGCGGGCAGCCCCGCAGTTGAACCCCGGCTTTCTTCAACTCACTCCACACCTTGGGCAGAAACGAATCAGCGATCTCCTTATGGACCAGCAGGGCTTCCAGGGCGTTGCACACCCCGGGCCGCTGCACCTTACCGTTCATCACGATGTTCACCGCCATCTCCATTTCCGCGCTCGCATCGACAAAGGCATGGCATACCCCCTTGTAATGCTTGAGCACCGGGATGCGGGAATTCTCGGCCACAAATCGGATCAAGCCCTCGCCGCCCCTGGGAATGATCAGATCGATCTGCTCATCAAGAGCGAGCATGGCCGTAACCGCCTCGCGATCGGTGACCGGGATCACCTGCACGGCTGCGGCTTCGATCTTCTCTGCGGCCAGAGCCTCCTGCAACACCCTGGCCAGGGCCAGATTGGAATGGATGGCCTCGGAGCCGCCCCGCAGCAGAATGGCGTTTCCGGCCTTGAGGCAAAGGGCCGCTGCGTCCACGGTCACATTGGGCCGCGACTCGTAGATCATGCCGATAACCCCCAGGGGGATGCGCATCCGGCCCACGGTAATACCGGAGGGCCTCTTGACCATCTCGTCGATCTCGCCCACCGGATCGGGCAGAGCGGCAACCTCGCGCAAGCCCCCGACCATGCCGTCGATCACCTTGCCGGTGAGGGCCAGCCGGTCGAGCATGGCGGCGGACAGCCCCTTGGCGCGGCCTGCGGTCAAATCCTTTTCATTCTCTTGCTGGATATACCCCTTCTGGGCAAGAAGCGCCTCGGCCATCTTCAGCAGGGCGTTGTTCTTGGCCGTGGTGGAAAGATTGGCCATGTTGCGGGACGCTTTTTTGGCCGCCACTGCCATCTGCCTGATAGTTTCCTGGATGGACATCACAATACCCCCAGCATTATTGCATAATTTTTCCGATGAATTGTAGCGGTTCAGCAGCGCCGCTTTGCTGCTGCCACAGATGCGCGAAAGAGGCCGGCGAAGTGTGCTGTAGCACATGAGCCGACCGATGACAGCAGCGCAGCGGCGAAGCAGATGTGGTGCTGCTGGACCGTTACAGGATTACCAGGTTATCGCGGTGGATTACCTCATCGCTGTCTTTGGCCCGCTCCAGCACCTGTTCGATCTGATTGGTCTTCACGCCCTTGATCCGGTCGATATCGACGGAACCATAATTGACCAGCCCGGCAGCCAAGGGTTCCCCCTGTTCGTTCAGGCAATGGACCGGCGCCCCGATACCGAATTTACCCCGGACCTCAACAATTCCTGAAGGAAGCAGGCTTTTGCCCCCTTGGAGCACGGCCTTGCAGGCTCCGGCATCCAGAACCAGGAAACCTTGCGGCCGCAAGGTATAGGCAATCCAGTGCTTGCGGCTCGCCAGTTTTTCCTTCCGGGGCAGAAAAAAGGTGCCGATCAACTCTCCGGCAAAAAGCCGGGAGATGGTGTCCGGCTCCCGGCCCGGCCCGATAAAACAACAGCCGCCCCGCGCCGCCACCATCTTGGCGGCCTTGACCTTGCTCCCCATGCCGCCCGTGCCCACGCCGCTTTGCATCGTGCCGACCATACCCTGCACCGCAGCATCGATTTTGACCACGGTATGAACCGGTCTGGCCCCGGGATTGGTGAGCGGATTAGCGGAGAACAGGGCGGAGACATCGGTCAGGCAGACAAAGATATCCGCCTCGGTGAGATTGGTGACCATGGCGCCCAGAGCATCGTTGTCGCCAAAACGCAGCTCTTCCAAGGAGACGGTGTCATTTTCGTTGATGATGGGGACCAAACCCCAGTCCAGCAGAGTAAAAAGGGTGTTGCGGACATTGAGGTACCGGTACCGGTGGGACAAGGCATCGTGGGTAAGAAGAACTTGGGCCACCTTCTGGCCCAGCTGTTCGAAGATTTTTTCATAGGAGCGCATCAGGCTGCTCTGGCCGATGGCGGCGGCAGCCTGCTTTTCCCGCAAGGTCAGGGACCGGTCGCCAAGTCCCATCTTCCGGCGTCCGGCCGCGACCGCGCCGGAACTGACCAATATCACCTGACGGCCGCTTTTGCGCAGGGCACAAATCTCTTTGGCCAGGTTGTCCAAGACAGGAAGGTTCAACCCTTCCCCTGTGGTGAGCACGGCACTACCCACTTTGATCACCACCCTCTTGGCCCGGTCCAGAAACCGGCGGCGCAGGGCCAGGTCTTCGTCATGTTCCATCGCTGTGGTCATCACGCCTCTCTTAATGCCAGCATCTCTCCCAACACTTCCTGCAACTGCGCAAGCCCTTGCCCGGTAAGCGCCGAAATGGCAAGCGGTCTGATCCCCTCCGCTTTGAAAAACAGCTCCTGCAAGGCGGCAAGCCGTTGCTCGTCTTCCAGCAGGTCAATCTTGTTGAGCACCACCAGACGTTGCCGGTCCATCAATTCATCATTGTAGACGCGCAACTCGTTTTCCAGGGTGCGGTATTCCTGAAGCGGTTGCTCATCGGCAGATGAGGCATCAATGACATGGAGAAGGATATGGGTACGTTCGATATGGCGGAGAAACTTGTGGCCGAGTCCTGCTCCGGCATGCGCGCCCTCGATCAGCCCCGGAATATCCGCAATGATGCAGTCGTCGTAGTCGACAAGATGCATGACGCCAAGCTGCGGCTCAAGAGTGGTGAAGGGATAGGGCGCCACCTTGGGGTTGGCCGCGGACAGCTTGGAAAGCAGGGTGGATTTCCCGGCGTTGGGCAGGCCGACCAGGCCTATGTCCGCCAGCAGCTTCAGCTCAATGCGCAGCCAGTGCTCTTCGCCGGGTTGGCCCTTGGTGGCAATGCGGGGCGCCCGGTTCTGGGCCGAGGCAAAATGGACATTGCCCTTGCCCCCCTCGCCGCCACGGGCTGCGAGAAAACGGTCGCCATCGTGCAGCAGTTCGGCAAGAATTTCACCGGTTTCCGCATCCTTGAGGATGGAACCCAAGGGTACCTGCAAGGTAAAGTCCTCCCCCTTGCGGCCATACATCCTTTTGCCCCGGCCGGGGGTGCCATTCTGCGCGAGAAAGTGGGATTTAAAACGAAAGTCCAGAAGAGAGGCAAGCTTGCGGGAGGCTTCGATTGTGACCGAGCCCCCATCGCCGCCATCACCCCCGTCGGGGCCGCCTTTGGGAACGAACTTTTCCCGCCGGAAACTCAAACACCCATTGCCGCCGTCTCCGGCTTTGACAAAGAACTTTGCTTCATCGATAAACGCCATCGTCGCCGCCAGTAAAAGATTGCTGCCGGAGACTGCTGCGGCACAGTACAGTGCAACCGCAGCAGCGAGCACACCTAATCATTGAGGGGCCATTACGAACCAACCCCACTGCCGGGGTGATCATCCCGGTCAGCGGCGCGGCTTCGTTACGGCTCCTTACGCTGCTATCTCTACCTTGGCTTCAACCGGGTAGATACTGACCCGTTTTCTGTCGCGGCCAAAGTCTTCGTATTTCACCACGCCGTCGATCTTGGCAAAGAGGGTATAATCTCGCCCACAGCCAACATTCTTGCCGGGATGGATAACGGTGCCGACCTGGCGCACCAGGATATTGCCGGCCCGAACTATCTGACCGCCGAATTTCTTTACCCCTCGCCGTTGCGAGTTACTGTCACGACCGTTTTTCGAGCTGCCGCCCGCTTTCTTATGTGCCACAATAACACCTCATGTGTTTGTAAACGTCCAGCAGCACCGCACCTGCTTTGTCATCGGCCTGCTCGCATAGGCTGGCTATAGTTCACAGGCCTCTTTCGCGCATCTGCAGCACTGCTAAACGTTTACATTTTACGTATTTCAATTCTGGTGGCGTTGTTCACACTCACCAGTTTTTTTTCGACTGTCCAGACCGTTTCCCACCCTGTTTAGGCGGAAATTTCCTTGATCTCAAGGGAGGTGAAAGGCTGGCGATGACCAGTTTTCACGCGATAGGCCTTGCGGCGTCTCTTTTTGAAGATCAAAACTTTTTTGGCCTTGTCCTGTTCCACGATGCAGGCCATGACCTTGGCCCCGTCGAGAACGGGCTGGCCAATCTTGACCTCCTCTCCATCGGCAATGAGGAGAACATCGGACAACTCAATGGTATCACCAATATTGCCGGCAAGTTTTTCAACCCGGACGCGCTCGCCAGGTGCAACCTGATACTGTTTACCGCCGGTACGAATGATTGCGTACATAATTCCTCCAACAACTTATCTCTTCAACAGACAAACGGCTGATGCCAGCCGACTCGGTGAACAACACTTCTTTTTTTGACCCACACTTCGATGGTCTCGATTGCGGCAGGAAACCACCGGGAAAAACCGGCTTGGCAACCGAATCTCGCCTGGTGCGTGAAACCGATCTTAATACCATACAGGGCCAAGTTGTCAAGCAAGAATATTCCCACATTCCAGCAAAACCCTTCCCCGCTTCATTCTTTTGCCTGGCCGCAACCTGAGCGATTACTCCCTGCCCCAAAAGATTTCATATTTTTCCAGATGAACATCCCGCACCGGCTCAATAATGATCTGCTTGCCCGTTGAGCCTTGAAGATAGTCAATGGTCGCCGCCTCCTCCTTGAGCATCATGGCCGCTACCCTCGGATGCACCTTCAGGATGACATTCTCGGCCGGGGCTTTTCTGGCCTCACGCTCCACTTTGCGAAAAATTTCATAACAGATGGTCCGGCTCGACTTCAACATGCCATCGCCATGGCAATAGAGACAGGGCTCACACATCATGTGCCGCAGATCCTCCCGGTTGCGCTTGCGGGTCATCTGCACCAGGCCGAACTCGGAAACCCTGAGGATGTTGATCCGGCTCTTGTCTTTTTTAGCCGCCTCCTTGAAGGCGGAGAAGACCTCGTCCCGGTGAATCTCCTCTTCCATGTCGATGAAGTCAACGATGATAATGCCGCCGATATTGCGTAACCTGAGCTGATAGGCGATTTCCTTCACCGCCTCCATATTGGTCTTGAAGATGGTTTCCTCAAGCCCCTTTTTCCCAACATAACGGCCGGTATTCACGTCGACAACCGTCAGAGCCTCTGTGGTTTCGATGATGATGTAGCCGCCGCAACGGAGCCAGATCTTTTTATCCAGAGCCCGATTGACATCCATCTCAACCCCGTGCGCGTCAAACAGGGGAATCGGGCTTTCCGAAAGCTCCACCCGGCCATGCAGACGCGGAGCAAAGGTTTCCACAAAATGCTGCACCCGGTTGAAGGTTTTCCGGTCATCGACCACAACCCGCTCCACCTCGGGAGAAAAGATATCGCGCACCACTCGGAGGGTAATATCAAGATCCTCATACACCAGACTCGGAACAGCGGCCTTGGTCGCGACATCCTGAATTTCCCCCCAGGTATGGAGAAGAAACTCCATGTCCGCTTCCAGATCCTCGGTGGTGGCGTTCTCCGCCACGGTCCGCACGATGAAGCCGGTGCCGACCGGCCGCAGGGTTTCAATGTCCTGGCGGAGCTGCTTGCGGACGGTTTCGTCTTCGATCTTACGCGAAATCCCGATATGATCGGTCATGGGCATGAACACCAGGTTCCGGCAGGGCAGGGTAATGTTACATGTCAGCCTGGCCCCCTTGGTGCCGAGGGGTTCCTTGCAGATCTGCACCAGAATATCCTGTCCCTCGGAAAGCAGATCGCCGATGTTCAACCCGGGAGTACGCCGACAGAGGGAATCCGGAGTCTCGTTGCCGCAACAGCCGCCGCCACAGTCCTCCGCCCGGTCGCTTTTGGCCAGACGCTTTTCAAAATCGTCGGTGGTGATATGAATATCATCCACGTAAAGAAAACCGGTACGCTCCAGGCCGATATCCACAAAGGCCGCCTGCATGCCGGAGAGAACCCGGACAACCCGGCCCCGGTAGATGTTGCCGACCAGCCCCTTCTCCCGGGGCTGCTCCAGGTAAAACTCCACCAGATTGCCGTGTTCGACCAAGGCAATCCGAATCTCGTAGGGTGTGGCGTTGATCAATAGTTCGGTAGACATGACTCTCACCAGACGAATAAATTGTAAAAATCAGAAAAAAATAACGCAACGGCGCAGAGACGCAAAACTCCAACTTTTCATTGCCCTTATCTCTGCGTTTCCGCGCCGTTGCGTTACCTTCTTTTAGTCGTTACGAGACCAGCAACCCTTCACTCTTTCCTGTCCAGACAGGGCTCGCTCGCCATCTTTAAAACCCTGGCCCGGCGGATTTCTTCTTCGGGCAGGGCGAAAAGCTTGGCCACCACCTCAAGCGGTTTGCCGCCCGGCTGTCCGGGCGCACTGAACAAGGAAAGCGCCAACTGGCCCTCCGTTGTCAGATGCAGGCTATGCAGCAGGGGCCGCAGATCGAGCTGCCTTTCCAACCCCTTGCGCAAAACCACGACCGGCAGAGTCTCCTGGGCCAGGACCCGGTCCAGATCCGGCTGGGCTGGCAATACCGGCAAACGGAGATGGTAGGTGGTGACCATGGTTCCGGCATGCTCCTTGCCGGCCAGCACAGCCTGACTCACGACAAGTCCCTCGGGAAGCTGCCTGTTCATCGCAGGCACAAAGGCGCCAAGATCGGCAAGCGGCTCCCAGAGATCAATCAGAACAAACTCAGCCAGACTTTCCGTGCCCAGCGGCAGGGCCGGGCTAAAGGAAACCTTGGGGGTCGGATTAAACCCTTGGGAAAAATTAAGCGGCAGCTTGGCCCGGCTGAAGGCCCGGAAAAAGACCTGAAGCAGCTCCAAATGGCTGAGCAACCTGGCATTGCCCAGCCGGGAATAGGTGAGCTTGTACACAAAATGCTGACGGAGAGCCTGTTTCCCGGAGGTATCCGCCGGCAGAGGCGTTTCTTTTACTGCCGCCCCGGTCCCGCTCTCCTCATTTTTGCGCCGATGCACCACGGGCTTGAGGGTTTTCAGGTCGCAGACCCCGCACTGCTGGCAGCCATGCACCCGGCAGTCCGGGGTATATTCTTCCCGCAGGGCCTTTGCGTATTCCTCGGCAAAAAAGTCATCCCGAACCCCGACGCCAAGATGCTGCCAGGGCAAAGGTTCCTCCGCTTCCCGCCGGCGCAGGTAGCCATCCAACTCCAAACCGCACGCGGCAGCACCCTCCTGCCAGCGATGCAAATCAAAATGCTCGGACCAGGCATCCATGCGTGCGCCCCTATGCCAGGCCTCCTCGAGCAAACGGCTTAAGCGGCGGTCGCCCCTGGAAAAAACCCCTTCCAGATAGCTCATTCGCGGATCATGCCGTTTCAGGGTGCAGTTCTTGCCATAGAGCCGTTTCTTGATGATATCCATCCGCGCATAGCCTTCTTCCATGGACAGCTGCGGCTCCCGCTCAAACACGGTATGGGGCTTGGGCACAAAAGTGGCGGCGCTCACGTTCACCCGGCAATTGCCGCCTTTCCCGGCCTTCAGCACTTTCTGGGCCAGGGCCGGGATCGCGGCCACATCCTCCTCGGTTTCGGTGGGCAGGCCGAACATGAAGTAGAGCTTGATCAATTTCCAACCCAGCCCATAGGCTGCATCCGCCGTGGCCATCAGATCTTCCTCGGTGATTCCCTTGTTGATCACCCGGCGCAACCGGTCGGTGCCTGCCTCCGGGGCCAGGGTAAAGCCGGTCTTGCGCACCCGCTTGATCTGCTCCATGATCGCCGGGGTAAGGGTGCCGACCCTTAAGGACGGCAGGGACACGGAAACATGTTCCTTGGCAAAGCGGTTCATCAAACGAACGAGAAGCTCGCTCAGACAGGAATAATCACCGGTGCTCAAGGACAACAGAGCCAGCTCCTCGAAGCCCCCCTCGACAATGCCTTTTTCCGCCAGGGCAAAAATCTTCTCCGGGGTGCGTTCCCGCACCGGCCGGTAGATCATGCCCGCCTGACAGAAGCGGCAGCCCCGGGTACAGCCGCGTGCAATCTCCAGACCAAGACGATCATGGACGATCCTGGTAAGCGGCACCAGAGGCGGTTGTTCGATACTGGCGCCTTCCAGATCGGCAAGAATCCTGCGTCTCACCACCCCATTGCCGGAAAGGGTTCGCATGCCGAGAAAATTGCCGTCCGCATCATAGCGCGGCTCAAAAAAGGAAGGGACATACACCCCTTCGATCCGGCTGAGCCGTTCCAAAACCGCCTGCCTCCCTTCCCCGTTTTCCTTGGCAAGGCGAACAGCCTCGGCGATTTCCAGCACCGCCTCCTCCCCGTCTCCCAGGAGAATGGCGTCAAAAAAATCCGCCACCGGCTCGGGATGGAAGGCGCAGGGTCCGCCGCCGATCACCAGGGGATGCGCCCCGGTCCTCGCCGCGCTGCGGAACGGCAACCCGGCAAGATCAAGAATGGTGAGGATATTGGTATAGCAAAGTTCATAGGGGAGAGTGATACCGAGGATATCAAAATCAGCCACCGGCCGCTGCGACTCCAGAGAAAACAGGGGCAAGCGGTGGGCGCGGAGCAGCTCCTCCAAATCACGATCCGGGGTATACACCCGTTCGGCCAGCATGTTCTCCCTGGCATTAACGATATGATACAAAATCTGCAAGCCCTGGTGGGACATACCGAGTTCATAAAGATCCGGAAAGGCCAGCACCATGCGGAGGGAAACCCCGTCCCAGTCTTTTTTCACCACATGCAGCTCGTTGCCGCCGTACCTGCTGGGCTGTCTTACCTGCGGCAGCAGGGCGTCTATCTCGCTATTCATCTGTAATTCCCGGTAACGCTCCGGCAGCACCACATCTGCTTTGTCATCGGCTGGCTCATGTGCAAATAGCACACTTCGCAAGCCTCTTTCGCGCATCTGCGGCACTGCCGGAGCGTTACAACCTTAGAGTGTTAAGCCCAGTTACGGTCTTGGGGCTAAAATTCCTGTACAAAACCGACCGGTTGGGATCGGTTGAGCGTTTTAATATTGGCCTGAGCCAAGGCAGGAGATGTGCTGGCTATTCAACAGGCACCAAAGTAAATCCTAAAGGCAGATCCACCCGGAAATCTCCGGCGCTGAAGGCGGCGTCGTGGAGCCAGTCTCCAAGGGTGAGTTCCATGATTGCGCCGTTATGATTGGCGTGAATCCTGATCAGCCCCGGCAGCCGGCAATCGTCCGATCCGCCTTCGGAGGCTTTGGTATAATCGTCATACCGGACATCGACCATGATCCGTCCGTCAGAGTCCGCCACCAGATGCCGCCGGATCACTTGTTGGGCCGGATCAAAAAGCACATGCCGCCGAAGCGTCTCCCGGCCGGAAGCCTCAGCGGCGTAAGCAAGCTCCAGCCAAAGGCCCTGTCCTTCCGGGTCTTCCGCCACGGAAAAAATCAGCAGCTTTTCAGGAGCAAGTCTGCCTGCAAGCCAGTAGAAACCGTGTTCCGGGTCAAAACCCTGCGGGGCAAACTTTTTAAAAGCGGCCGCGGTGACCAGCCCCTCATAGCCCTTGCCCTCCGGCACCGCGACATACCGGAAGAAGGTTCCGTCCGTGGCCAAAAACATCATGGGTTGCCCCAGGGGATTGAGACCGGTGAATTTCAGGAAAGAAGGGGCCTTGGCCTGGACAAAACCGGAGATCGTCCCATTCTGCATAACTGATTTCAGCGAAAGCCGCACCTGGGCATCAAGGCAGCAGGCACACTCCTGCTGCCGCGCCACGGTCTCCCGGAATAAAGCAACGGCTTGCTGCTGCTGCAACTCGGCAAGCGGCCGGGTACCCGGCAGGGTGGCGCATCCGCCACTCAACAGCAAAAAAAGGGCAAGGCCCCCAAACACGGCGCGAAGACACCAGCGATTCATGGAGAGCCGCCTGCCTTGCCGCCCTCG
>JAZDIS010000345.1:0-5329 GCA_043804705.1 Pseudomonadota bacterium
CGGTGGTTGAGGCCGATTCTCTCTTCGGCTACCTCTCCGATTCCGATTTCGGCGACGGCCTTTCCAAGACCAACAAGAAGGGTCACCGGGTCCAGGCTGGGTACGCAATCACCAAGAACTGGTCGGCCGATGTTACCTGGCTCAGTTTTGAGCGCGACGAGGATTATGCATCGGCCAATGAAGACCAGGTCGATATCTATCAGTTCGACGTAAGCTATAAGTTTTAAGGGGTTTCATCTTTCACCATGAAGTCTGGTGCGCCTCCCTGCCTCTTCTCCCCGGAGGCAGGGAGGCCTTACCTTAAAATAATGGAGAGCCAACGAAAAACGAACAACCCTGCAGTATCCTGTATTCCATCTCACTCCTTGAGTCCCCTTGTCAGAGCATCGGCAAGGGTTTTTTTTTGGGGGCGGCCTCTAAGAGAAAAATAACCGCGCCATAATTATCCCCTAATAAAGGGGGGGTAGAGTGTTCTTCATGGAAACAAGATCACAAACACATAAGGAGGCTCGCGCCATGCACTGCAAACATCTGCTCCATTACAGCCACAGCACGAACATCTGGTCCGTGGCCAGCTGTTCCGCCAAGAATACTCCGTACGTTCCCAGTCTGCGTGAGCTGGAAAGGTTTTGTCAAAGCGGCAGGCATACCGTATGCCCCGCCTACCTTTTTTCTTTCGAGGCTGGATATATGGCAACGGAACGCGCTGTTTCCGCAGGGATAAGCGGCATGCAGGTCACCCGGCAGAAAAGCGCATAATTAAATCATTCCAGTACTGGGGGGACATACCGTGCGTTGGAGTCTGAAAAACAAGCTTGGTTTTTTCTTTGTCTTTATCATGCTGGCTGCGGGGGCAGGGATGAGTGTGCTGTACGCCATTTCGATAAACACCCAGGAACGGCTCATCTCCGGGGCTAGCCGGGCAAATGAGAGCATCCGGATTTCCGGGGAGGACGGCATCGACAATGTGCTCCTGGTCCGGGAGCTGCAGACGGCCCTGCTGGAGCAGATGCTGCAGTGGAAAAATTTTCTGATTCGCGGCCAGTTTCAGGATATGCGGGCCAAATACGCCCAGGAGCTGGCAAAGGGCGACGCCAGGATCGTCGCCATGCTGGGAGCCGGGGAAAAGGCCTTGGCGCGGGATCCGGCGGCCTTGCAGCTCTTGCAGCAAATTTCCGGGGAATATGACAAGTTCAAAAGGCAGCTCACCGTCGGTCAGGGGATGATAGAGTTTCAGGAAAAGTATTCCGATGGAATCCGCGCCGCGGATCAGTATACCGGTGACCAAGCCGTGCAGGCAGTTACCCTGTCCCGAACCTTGGCCGAGCATGTCGCCAGGCAAACAGGGGCGCGGACCGGCGAGGCCATCGCCGCGGTGGGCACCGAGCATGAGACCTTGTCCCGGAAGGCAAAAAAACTTTCTCTTCTCGCCTTCCTCGGGGCCGGGCTCGGCGTTTTCGGCGTTTTCCTCTTCATCATTTTCTATCTTGGCCGCAAGGTGATCCAGCCCATCATGCAGATCAAGGAACGATTGCAGGGCGTGGTGGAACAGGTCTATGAGGAGTCAACTCTGCTTTCCGCTTCAAGCCTGAGCCTGGCGGAAGGGGCGGGGCGCCAGGCCGCCGGGGTGGAAGAGACCGGGGCCTCCATAGAACAGCTCTTCGGGCAGACCCAGGCCAACAATGAGAGCGCCCGGCAGGCCGGCGCGCTTTCCAGGGAGATGCAACAGGTGGTGCGGGAAGGCGGTGCCCAGATGGCGAGGATGCTGCAGGCCATGCAGGAGATCGAAGGCCAGTCCGCCGAGGTGATGAAAATCATCAAGAACATTAACGAGATCGCTTTTCAAACCAACCTGCTGGCGCTCAACGCCGCAGTGGAGGCGGCCAGGGCCGGAGAGGCCGGGGCCGGTTTCGGGGTGGTTGCCGAGGAAATCAGGAGGCTGGCCCATAATGTGGCCTCCTCGGCCAAGGAAACAGGCATCATTATTCAGAATAATATCGAGAAGGTCAAGCAAGGCAGCGTACTCTGTGAAAGCCTGGACAAGGCATTTGTCGAGATCCATCAGGGTATTGCCAAGGTGGACGAGGAGGTGCAGAACATCGCGGTGGCCAGCGCCGAGCAGGTTATCGGCATCAGACAGGTGAGCGCGGCCATGGGCGAGATCGACACGGTGAGCCTGACCGCCTCCACCGAGGCGGAAGAGGCGGCCCGGACTGCGGCGGAATTGAGGATGCAGGCGGTGGAGCTGCGGCTCATCTCCGGCTCGCTGGTTACCCTGATCAGCGGGCCGGTGGAAGCGATGGAGGAAGAGGGCCGGTGGCAGGACGATTCCGAACAGCTTCTTCCTCAACTGGTGGCGGCATGAGCCAGGCGGCGGAGGTGTTCATCCTGGAAGAAGAGGCAGGAAGAAGCCTGGGGGCGCAGCCGGCCGGATTATCACGGGGGCAGCTTCTCGACCTGATTGATAATAACGGTCTCACCTCCTGGTATCAGCCCGTTTTTTCCCGGCGGACCGGGGAAGTCTATGGGTACGAAGCTTTGGCCAGGCTGCGGGAGGCCCGCACCCCTCCCTTCGATATCGGGCAGCTTTTCCAAAGAGCCCAGGCTGAAGGGATTATCTCGACCCTCGATATGGTGTGCCGGGAAAATGCCTTCTGTCGCGCGGCGGAGCTGGGTTTTGCCGAGAGGAATGCTTACCTGTATATGAACATCTGCCCCGCCACCCTCATGCATCATCACCGGGGAGGGGAGACGGACCGGCTGGCCGAGGAAAGCGGCATAGCCAAGGAGAGGATCATCCTGGAGATTACCGAACAGGAGGCGATCCGGGATTATGATCTTTTTCAAAGATCGGTGGAGTACTATCGGCGAAGGGGATACAAGATCGCCATCGATGACTTCGGGGTCGGCTATGGCGGGTTGAAGATGCTTTCGCTCATCGAGCCGGATTACGTCAAGGTGGACCGGCATTTCATCACCAATATCGACCGGGATTCCTTCAAGCATAATCTGGTGGATGCCATTGCCACGGTGTGTCACAAGCTCGGCATCACCATCATTGCCGAGGGGGTCGAGCGGCAGGAGGAGCTGGAGACCATTGCCCGTTTTGACATCGATCTGCTCCAGGGATTTTTGCTGGAAAGGCCTGGTCCATGCCTTTCCCAGCAGCGCATTGCGCCGATGGTTGTCCGGGAAGATGCTTCGTATTGCCCCGAAGCCCCGGGGGAGGCCTGTACCATCGGCGCCACAGTCAAGTATGTTGAGCCGCTTTCTCCCCAGCAGTCCCTCATGACCGCCCATCAACGATTCATGGAAGATGTCAAGCTGCAGGGCATCCCGGTTGTCGCGGAACAGCGGGTGCTGGGCATGCTGAATCGCATGCATTTTCTGGAAAAACAGATGGTCGGCCCCCATGGCTATGGCTTTGCTCTCTCCGCCCACCGGGCGGTCAATGATGTGCTGGGGGATGATTTCCTGCTGGTTGAGGCGACAACGCCCATTGAGGAGGTGGTGTGCCGGATCAAGCTCCGCCGGGGCAGACATCTGTATGACGACATCTGCGTGGCCAGAAATGGCAAATACCTGGGAACCGTGGCCATCAACGCCCTGCTTGAGGCCATCACCCGGAAAAGCATCCAGCTGGCAAAGGGGGCAAACCCCTTGTCCGGCCTGCCGGGCAATGAATTTATTCAGCGAACCGTGGCCACGCTTCTTCAGCGGAAGGTCAATTTCGACGTGTGCTATATCGATATCGACGATTTCAAACCCTACAATGATTATTACGGCTTTGAAAAGGGGGACATGGTCATCCGGCGGATCGGCCGGCTCATTGTCGATATCGTCCAGCCAGGAGTCAATGATCGTTTCCGCTTTGTCGGGCACATCGGCGGGGATGATTTTATCGTGATCACCAGGCCCTATGTCTCGCAGCAGATCTGCCGGCAGATAATCGAGGGATTGGAAGGGTTGTTGTCGGAATTTCACGGGGAACAGGAGTTTCAAGAGGGGCACTATTATGCCAGGGACCGGCAGGGGGAACAGCGCCAGTTTGCCTTGCTGTCGCTTTCCATCGGGATCGTCAGTACTGAGGAATGCCCGGTGAATTCGTATGCGGAGCTGGCTTTTCTCGCTTCCGGGGTCAAGCGGGCAGCCAAGCAGGAGAAAGGCTCGGCCATTGTCCGTAACAGGCGGGGGTATGTCCGTTCTGAAGTGTCCCAGGAAGACGGTACAGTTGGATGAGAGTGGAAGAAATAAGCGAGGAGCCCCCCGTAATGCAGACAGTGCAACTTAGCGAAAGCAGGACTCACCAGAAGCCAGGCATGGTGCTCGTTGTCGAGGATGACGAGGATATCGCCCAACTACTCTGTTATTCGTTGCGGAAAAAAATGCTGCCTGTCGCCATCGCCCATGACGGCTTGACCGCCTTTGCCCTTGTGGAGCAGCTGCGGCCCGCCCTGGTGCTGCTTGATATCATGTTGCCCCGCCTGGACGGTCATGAGGTTTGTCGGATGATTCGCTCGCACCCGGATCGGGATCTGGCGGAGACCCCCGTGGTCATGTTGTCCGCGCTCGGCGCGCCTAAGGATATAGAAAAGGGGCTGGGGCTGGGAGCCAATGCCTATTTCGCCAAGCCCTATTCGGTAAAGGATGTGATTCTGGCCACCATTAAGTGGCTTGAAGTCAAAGGTTGATGGGGGCTCGTGACAACTCGGATATTGCATCCAACCACCATCCCTTTACCTGCTGGCTTTGTCTTTTTTAGATTTTTTCCTGGCGCACGTGGAAGGCTAGCGTGGCGCCGGTCACTGAGCTGAATCCCGTATAGATGAAAAGCAGTAGCCACAGGGTCTGAAAGAAGAGCAGGGGGACTGGATTCCAGAGCGAGGCCAGTCCAGCCCCCAGGTCGGGCCGGCTAGCGGGGTTGTTTCCGCCATATAGTCCCAGAAGAAAGCAGTAACCGGCCCCTAACAGGGCCATTTGTTGATAGGCGGAAAATTTCCCCTCACCCCGGTAGTCGGCGCGCAAGTACTCGGACAGGATGCGCCAGACAAGGGCAAAGATGCCGGCGAGCAGGAAAGCTGTTCTGAAATACCCCTCCAGAAAAAGATACATGGCGACCAAGCCGATGTTCACCGAAAGCAATGAGGTGATGGCCTGAATCGGCACCACCCCGACCCCGGCAAGACCGGAGGCATATGAAATCTTCTTGGTGGAGCCATGGAAGGTGGCGGCGAATGGAGTGAAGAGCCGACGTGCTTTCGGCCCCAACTCGGACAAGGGCTTGCCGTAGCAGCAGCCGAAGCTGAGGCAGGCGAGCCGGCCGATCCCC
>JAZDIS010000346.1:0-2413 GCA_043804705.1 Pseudomonadota bacterium
TCCGGGGTCTCGGTGTGGCATTGCTGACACGCCTTCATGTCGTTTTTCAACGGGCTCATGACCCGGTGATCCGAGGCCTTCTGGCTGCCCACCTTGGTGTAGGGCATATGGCAATCGGCGCAGGAAACGCCTGCCTGCCAATGGACGCTGTTGTTGGAGAACATCTCGAACTCGGGATGGCGGATAAAGGCCATCTTGAAGCCGGTGACGCTCTGTTTCCATTCGCCGTAGGATGCGTCGCCGCGAATCTTTTTGATGACGTTTTCGACGGTGATATTGCCCCACTTGCTTTCATCCCAGGGGAAGAAGACATCCACGGATTTCATGTCGGCATCCTTGGTGATGCTGTAGGTCACATGGCACTGGGCGCAAACCAGGGAGCGCTTGTCCTGCTGGGTCAGCTTGGCCTCATCCACCCCCATGGTCTTCAGAGCCTTGCCCAGGGTGAATCCGCGGGAGAGCTTGAGCGACATATCCTTGTTGTCGTGACAATCGATGCAGGCGACACCGAGATCCTGATGCTCCTTGGGAATCTCGGCCAGCACCGCATCATAGGGCTTGGCATAATAATCCTTGCCCATTTTCTGTTCGAGTTGAGAAGCATAGGGGGTTTTGCAGGTCAGACAGACACCGCCGGACTTAACCCGGGAAGGGTCAACCAGGGATTGATCCTTGCGCATGTTGAGATGCCCCCGGGGTTCGTTGTACTCAACCCCGAAACCCCAGCCGTTGAAGAGCAGTCCCAGAAAGGGAAACTCGGAAATCTTGTCATAGGTAACGCCGCCGTCATTGCCTTTCTTGTACTTGCTTTTGCCGACAGGCGTAGGCTCGCCGGTTTTTTTCCACATATCGTATTCCACCGGCCAGGCCTTGCCCCACTGGGCCGGATCGATCACCCCATCGGCAATCTGCACGGTCTTCACCGGGGTTACTTTTTCCGGTGCGCATCCGGCGCCAAGCGCCAGGGTCGCCATCAATGCCAGCACCGCGCTTTGCTGTATCCTCTTTGTGGTCTTCTTCATTGTTTTCTTTCCTCCCTTATTCGTTAAATGGTTCCGGTCATCCGGTGCTGTAATTGGCGATGACAGTTCCAGCATTTCCGGGTGGTATCCATGCGGGACACGGTTTCTTCATGGCAGCGAAGACAGTTTTTCTGCACCACCTGCGCCCCGTGGCTGCTTAGGGTGATTCTTTCGGGAACCCGGCCTGAGTGAAAGGACAGGACATCCTTCAGTCCGTCAATGGACTTCCAGAAGTAGTGGCCGATGGGGCCGCCGTTGGGCAGATGGCAGTCCACGCAACGGATCCTCCGGTGGGCGCCGGCGTGACTCCAGGCGGTGTGCTGTTCCTCCATGACATGGCAACCGGCGCAAAACGCCGGGGATTCCGATTTAGCCAGAAGGCGCGGCGGGCCGACCAGCAGGAAGACCAGAATCGCCAGTCCGCCCAGACCTGCCGCAAGAAGCGCACCGACGTGTTTTCTGGATTTCTGAAGTTGCATGCATCCTCCTTGTTGTTGACTGCAAATTGTTGTTCTTATCCCAACGGGGCAAAGCTGAAACTCATTGGGGGCTGTATTCCGGCTGAGGCGTTGGGATGTGTCTTTATTCTTATTCCCTTACTTCCCGGCTTACCTCGCAATCATTTCGCTGAGTATACAGCCAAAGCGCGTAAAGATGTTGTTAATGGCGGTAAAGATTCGGTAAATGCGGAAGAACCGTACAGGGGAACCCGGCGTCGGGCTTTGCCTGCGGAAAGGGCAAGGGATGGAATAAAGAAAAAGAGTACGGCAGGTATCAACGGTGGAGGACAAACCGGACAAACAGCAACAGAATCTCCTGGCGGAAAAAAAGATACAGCAGGCCTGCCGCAGCCAGGAATGGCCCGTAGGGGATGACGGTTTTACCGCCCTTGCGCTGTTCGACCATGGCCCAGACGCCCGCCACCACCCCCATCAGCGAGCTGCCGAACACCACAAAAGGCAGGGACTGCCAGCCCAGGAAAGCGCCGAGCATGGCCAGCAGCTTGATGTCGCCGCCGCCCATTCCTTCCCGCTTGGTGAGCAGATAATAGACCAGAGCGACCAGATAAAAGCTCCCCCCGCCGAAGACAATCCCCAACCCGGCATCCTGCCAGGTGACGAAGGGGTTGACAAAAGAGAGGGCAAAACCGAGGACGATGCCGGGCAGGCTGATCACGTCGGGAATGATCTGGTGCTGAAAATCAATAAAAATGACCGCAATGAGGGCTGCGCAGAAGAGAAAATAGATGGGAAAAAGAATAGTAAGGCCAAAATTATGGTACAGGGCCAGGGCGAAAAACGCCATGGTTCCCTCAACCAGGGGATAGCGCCAGGAGATCCGCGTTCCGCACTGCCGGCACCTGCCGCGCAGCAGGAGAAAACTCAGCAGGG
>JAZDIS010000347.1:0-3747 GCA_043804705.1 Pseudomonadota bacterium
CCGGGCAGCGCCGAGGTACCCCCGCCGCCGGCGAGCGACCTGGCCGAGAAGCCGGCCTCGGTACGGATCATCAAGGGCACACCGGTGGCCAGCGCCGAAGAGGCGGCTCGGCTCCTGGAGGGCGGCGCGCCGGCGGCCCGCACGGGGCTCGATCTGCTGCTGCGCTCCTTTGCCCTGCGTGACGCCAAGGTGCGGGTGGTGACGGAACTGCTCACGGAGATCAGCGGCTTCAACGTGGTGGCCAGCAGTGCCGTGGCCGAGCGGCCCGTGAGCATCTACCTGAAGGACGTGCCGGTGCGGGAGGCCCTGGAAGCCCTCTGCCGCCTGAACGATCTCTGGTTCCGGGAAGGGAAGGGGATCATCACCCTCATGACCCGGGAGGAATATGTGCGGGACCTGGAGTCCCGGCAGAGCGACCAGACCCGGGCCTTTTACGTGCGCTATTCCAATGCCCTGGACATGGCCAAGGTCATCAAGGCGACCATGGGCGACGAGGTGCGCTTGACCATCATCGACGATGAAAAGATCTACGGTCACCTGGATCCGTCCGAAAGCACCTCCGGCAGCAGCGCTTCATCTTCCTCCGGTTCGGGCTCGTCCGGCCGGGCCGGCGACACCCTGGGCCTCACCCCCGGCCAGCTGGAAAAGATCGGCGTGCAGACCGCCACAGCCGCCCAGACGGCAACGGGCGATAAAAGCCAGACCGGCCAGACCACCCGGCCGCTGCTGGCCATGCTCACCGTGTTCAAACGGAACAACAGCATCATCGCCCGCTCCCTGGACAGTGCCCTGCTCAACGAGATGGGCCGCATCATCGAAAGTCTCGATACACCCACCAACCAGGTGCTGCTGGAGATCAAGATCCTCCAGCTGACCCTGGATGACGGCTTCGAGAGCTTTTTCCGCTTCGACTATTCCGATTCCGGCTCGGCCGGGTCGCTGGGCAATTTCGTCACCGGCGTCGCCCTGGGCGGCGCCAGTGTCAGCGGTTCCACGGCCTTCAATTTCGTCTTCGACAGCGACAAGCTGGATGCCCGCATCGCCTTCTTCGAATCCAAGGGGCGGGTGCAGGTCTTTTCCACGCCGTTCCTGATGGCGGCCAACAACAGCAAGGTGGAGTTCTTCGTCGGAGAGGAGACCCCCTTGCGGGACGAGGTGACCTCGAAAACGGTCACGATCGGGGAAAACGCCAACAATACCATCAACACCTTCGAGGTGAAGATCAGGCGGGAGGAACTGGGCACCGATGTGGACCTGACCACCTTCATCAACGATGACGGCACCGTGACCCTGGAGATCGATGCGGAGATTTCCAGCGCCATCCTCAACTTCAGCACCACCCAGGTGGTGAACAACGTCACCGGCGAGGTAATCAGTTACCCCTTGGACGGCGTGAACAAGACCAATCTCAAGTCGATTCTCTCCGCAAAATCGGGCCAGTCCATTGCCATCGGCGGCATCATCAAGGAAACCGTGGACCGCAGCACGAAAAAGGTGCCGCTCCTGGGCGATATTCCCGGCCTGGGTGTACTGTTCCGGGATGTGGTGAACAGCAAACGGAAGACGGAGACGGTGATCGTGCTCACTCCCCACGTCATCGCCCATCCGGCTCTGGCCGGCCGCACCTCCGACCAGTTCCTTGGCCGGAAAAGTTCCCACGATCACATCACCCGGGGCAGCGAGACCATTATCGATGAAGTGGCGGAAGTGCAGCCATGAGTAGCTGCGAGTCGGTCTACCATCCCGAAACGCGCCCCTGCGACATGAAGGCCCTGTTCCGGGAGACCCTGAAGCGCAAAGCGTCCGACCTGCACCTGACCGCGTTCATGCCGCCGGTGTTCCGCATCAAGGGCGAACTGCAGTCCATGGGCTGCGATCCCTACCAGCCGGAGGAAATCGCGCGGCTGCTGGATGACATTCTCATGCCCCGCCACCGGGAGGTGCTGGCTGTCAACCGCTCCGTGGACTTTGCCGTGAGCGTGCCCGAGGTGGGCCGTTTCCGTCTGGCCGCCTATTTTCAGCGGGGCGCCCTGAGCGTTGCCGTTCGTCTTTTGGCCGACGGCATCCCTACCCTGGCGGGTCTCGGCCTGCCGGATACCATCGGCCGCCTGTCCCGGCTGCGGGACGGGCTGATTCTCATCACCGGTGTGACCGGCTCGGGCAAGTCCACCACCCTGGCGACGATCATGGACGGCATCAACAGCTCCAGCCGCCGCAACATCATCACCATTGAGGATCCCATCGAATACGTGCACCAGAACAACCTGAGCGTCATTCACCAGCGGGAGCTGCACTCTGATGTGCCGTCCTTTGCCGATGCCCTGCGGGATTCCCTCCGTGCCGACCCGGACGTGATCCTGGTGGGCGAGATGCGTGACCTGGAAACCATGCGCACCGCCATCATGGCTGCCGAGACCGGCCATCTGGTCTTCTCCACGCTCCACTCCCGGGACTGTATTTCCACCATCAACCGCCTGGTGGGCGCCTTTCCGGCCGGCGAGCAGGCCCAGATCCGCCAGCAGTTGTCGGCGACCCTGAAGGCCGTGGTTTCCCAGCGTCTGCTGCCCAACGCGGCCGATACGGGGCGGGTGCCGGCCGTGGAGTTGATGATTTCCACGCCGGGCATCTCCAACCTGATCCGCCAGGGCAAGGACGACATGATCTATTCAGCCATCGAGACGGGCGTGCAGCTGGGGATGCAGACCATGGAGCAGTGCCTGATCCGCCTCATCGAAGAGGGGAAAATATCCCTGGAGACCGGCCTGGCGGCGGCCCGCAATGAAAACTTCCTCCGCCAGCGCCTGGCCGGTCGCCGGGTTGCCGGGACTGGAGCTGCTGCGTGATGAGGCCCAACGCCTATTTCGGCGAATTTCTCGTGGAGCGGGGGAAAATAACTCGGGAGCAGCTCTCCAGGCTCCTGGCGACCCAGCGCATGGTCCGGGACAAGATCGGCATGATCGCCGTGCGTGAAGGACTGCTGGGCGAGGAGGACCTGACTGCCAACCTGGCCGAGTTCCATGGCATCCCCCTCTACACCCGCGGCCTGGAGAGCATCGAGAGGGGTATCGTCAACGCCATTCCCATGAAGCTGTCCCTCAAGTCCAACGTCCTGCCCGTGGGGACCGGTGAACATGGCGAACTGCTCCTGGCCTGCAGCGGACCACTGCCCCAGGCCATGCTCCAGACCATCTCCCGCCTCTGCAAGCGGCAGGTGCGGCTGGTGATGACCTCCCAGCGCCAGCTGAAGAAGATGCAGAATCTCTTTTTCAGCAGCCAGTTCGATACGACCATAAAAATGGACCGGCCGATTGAGGCGGATGATGTGGGCTTCATTGTCGAGCTGCTGGAGAAGCTCATGGTTCGGGCCGTCAACCGGGGCGCTTCCGACGTGCACTTGGAGCCGGAGAAGTCCGAGCTGATCGTCCGGCTGCGTGTGGACGGCATGCTCCACCAGACGGAGCGCCTCCCCTTTGACCTGGCCGCCAAGCTGGTCTCCCGCATCAAGGTCCTGGCCGGCATGAACATCGCCGAACGGCGTAAACCCCAGGACGGCTCCTTCTATTTCACCCCCCAGATTCTCGATGTGGAGATGGACGGGGTCAACGTGCGGGCCAATATCCTGCCGGTGGTCAATGGCGAAAAGGCGGTGCTGCGAATCCTGCCGCCCCATGATGAGCACATCGACCTGGATGCCCTTGGCATGGGCGAGGACGATCTGAACTCCTTCAAGGAGCATCTGCGCCTGCC
>JAZDIS010000348.1:0-3517 GCA_043804705.1 Pseudomonadota bacterium
GAATCGCGCAGGCCTTTCCAGGCCTTATCGACCTCCTGCTTGGTAGTTTCCCAGGCATCTTCGCTTGCCGCCGCCAGCCCATGGGCATTTTTCTTGAGATCCTCAATTTTCTTTTCGAGTTTGTGGATTTCGGCAAGAGCCTCTGTCTTGCCTGCCCCCATGGTTTTTTGCGATTTCTTCTTGAGGTCGGCAAGCTTGTCTGTGAGAGTTTCCAGCTCCGCCTTTATTTTCTTGAGGTAGAGATTCTTTGTCTGTTCATATTTTTTCTCAAACTCCTTCGCTGGCAAGCAGGATTTTCGCCAGGCGCAGGTTAATTGATTGCAGTAATCCTTCGCTGTTTCAAAACAGGGGAAATTGCCTTCCTTGCTCTGAATGGCCCGAATCAAGTCCACCTTCTTCATCTTGCCGGCCTGGATGCCAAGCTGTTTTGCTTTTTCTTTGATTTGCGTCATGTCCATTGCCGGTCCCTCCCCCCAAAGTTTATCTGTTATATGATGGTAATCTTAATAATGATGGGCCATTGTTAAACAGAATGTCAAGCAGGAACTTTTCACGAAAAAAATGGGAGGACACCTCGGGTGGCCCATGCAGCATGGGCGAGGGGGAGGCATGTAAATAAAACTGATTTGGAGCTTGTCTTTTACCCGGTAGCTGGATGTATAATTTACACATGGGAATTCTGATTCAAAAAAAACAGCGGGAGGGGCCATCACAGCGAAACGGGCATGGCCGGTCTGCCCTTGCAGGAAATGATGCTGCCTGAAGGTGAACAGCAAAAGACAAGGAGAGAAACATTATGGACAAAGGCCAATATGGAAGAAGGGATCGACTGATTCAGGAAAAGCGGCATGATACCTATCATGAGCGGAGGAAATTGCCCGAGCCGACGGTGTGCAGCGAATGCCGGGCCGTATTTTTGGAGGGCCGCTGGGCGTGGTGGGATGCGGCGGTCAATGCCCATGCCATCGTCTGTCCGGCCTGCCAGCGCATCAAGGATAATTTTCCGGCCGGCTACCTGGAAATCCTGGGGGGGTTTTACGGGACGCGTCGCGAGGAGATCAACAACCTGATCCGCAATCTGGAGGCCCAGGAAAAAAAGGCGCATCCCATGGAGCGGGTCATGGCCATTGCCGAGGAAGAAGGCCACACCCTCGTAACGACCACCGGCATTCACCTGGCCCGGCGGATTGGCGAGGCCTTGAACAACGCCTACCAGGGAGAACTAGATTTCACCTACGGTGACGGCGAGAAAATCATCCGGCTCACCTGGGTGAGGGAATAACCGGACGTTCCTCCCTCCGGCCCTGCCGGAGGGAGGAACATCATCAACGCCTGTATATTTCCGGCTATCATGTTTGGCGACAGAGTCGCGTCCCTAACCGTTATTTTTATAATGGGGTATCCGCTTTGAACGGGGGCAACTACAGGGGGAGCAAGGAAATGTTGAAAAATGAAGTTCAAATAGAAGTGCCGCAATCTGCACTGGAGACATGGCAAAGTATCGTTGATATTTTGGCCGAAATAGTTGGGATTCCTGCTGCCCTGATTATGCGGTTAAACGATCAGGAGATAGAGGTGTTCGTTGCGAGCAAGAATATGGGAAACCCATACCATGTCGGAGATAAGGAACATTGTTTGGGTTCCGGGCTTTATTGCGAAACCGTAATCAAAAGGAAAGACAAGCTCCTCGTTGCCGATGCGTTGACAGATGCGAATTGGAAGAATAATCCTGATGTTAAGTTGGGCATGATTTCATATCTTGGATTTCCTGTTTTTATGCCGGATGGAAAGCCATTTGGAACCATTTGTGTGTTGGATAAAAAGGAAAATCCATATTCAAAAACAGTTGAGCAACTCATGTTGAAATTTCGCCAGATTATTCAGGCAGACCTTGAAATTATCTATCTGAATCAAGTGCTGGGTGATAAGAATAAGCGCTTGACCGATTATTTGATGGAGCTTCAGGCATTCCGAGGTATTGTGCCGATCTGTGCAAACTGCAAAAGCATCAGGGATGCTCAAAATAATTGGCATCCCATTGAGGACTATCTGTTCAGGCACCCGGAAGCCGATTTCAGTCATGGCATTTGCCCAACATGTATGAAGAAACTCTACCCGGAATTTCAAAAAGGCTCCTAGCAAATCCTCCAGGCGGACCGCTCATCAAGGAGTGCTTTGCCGATCTCGAGTGCCGGAGCCCCCGCTTTTCTATAAATGTCCATCTGCCCCCTATGCCCCAAACTCCGCTTCGTACCCCACGGTGAACCGGCTTGCGCTGTTGTTGCGAAGACTCAGGAAATGGCCATTGTTTTTGTCAAAGGAGCAGATCGGCATCACGCAGGGCTCAAAGCCGAATTTTCGATAAAAGCGGGGCTCGCCTAAAACAAAGACGGTGCTTTCCTTGATGGCCTCCTGCCGCAGGGCAAAGCGCAACAGTTCGGAACCTATCCCCTGTTTTTGGAACTCCGGCTTCACCGCCAACGGCGCCAGATGCAGGCCGCACACCGCAGAGCCGTTGTAGGCCTTGGTGAAAGCGATATAGGCGATGACCGCATTGATATGGAGGCACACCCATTCATGCACCGTCTTGCCGTTTTTGTGGAGGTTTTCCACCAGTTGCACCTCATAGGTGCTGCGGGGGAATGCCTGCCGCAACAAGGCGGAGGCTTTGGGGTAATTTTCCGGGGTGAGTTTGCGTATTTTCACGGGGTTTGTGCTCGCAACTTATTGTTTATAATGGGATTAAGCAGCTATTCTCGTTTTTTCGGGTCATCCTGGCTTGCGTCGGCGCATAATTCGGTTTAGGGTGCACCGCCGGGTGTGCAGCGAGGGTTGTCTCCTTTGTAACAGAAGAAAATAATGGCCGCGAGAAAATCGTAGAATGAAAGTTGTTATTGCCGAAAAGCCTTCCGTGGCGCGCGATATTGCCGAGGTTCTCGATATCAAGAGCAAGAAGAAGGGGTATATCGAGGGGCGGGGCTGTGCGATCACCTGGGCCTTCGGCCATCTGGTGACCCTGCAGGAGCCGGGGGAATACGATCCTGCCCTTAAGCGCTGGTCGCTGGAAACCCTCCCTTTCGTGCCGGAAAAGTTCAAGCTCGCCCTGATTCAAAATCGCGGAGTGGACGAACAGTTCCGGGTTATCGAGGCGCTGTGCCGGCAGGCCGATGAGATCATCTGCGCCACGGATGCCGGGCGGGAAGGGGAGCTGATCTTCCGCTACATCCTGGCCCTGTGCAACTGCGAGGACAAGCCGATCCGCCGCCTCTGGCTCAACTCCCTCACCCCCGACGCCATTTCAGAGGCGTTCAAGGATCTCAAGGACGGGCACGACTACGACGCGCTTTATGCCGCGGCCCGCTGCCGCAGTGAGTCCGACTGGATTGTCGGCCTCAACGCCACCCGGTACTATACGGTTCGCCACGGGCGGATCGGCGGCGCCAACGATCGGGTGCTCTGGAGCATCGGGCGGGTGCAGACCCCGGTTCTGGCCATGATCGTGGAGCGAGACGACGCC
>JAZDIS010000349.1:0-4588 GCA_043804705.1 Pseudomonadota bacterium
GCCGGAAGGGGTCTGCGTCAAAGATGCCGTGCAGGTAAGTGCCCCAGATGGTTTGCTCTGGGTTGCCGACCCCGCCGCTTTCCCCGTTGCTGAAGGTGAGGGTGTCGCAGGTCCCATTGGCTCGGCTCTGGCCGTGGTGGATCTCGTAGCCGTGCACCGCGAGGCCCGAGGCGAGATGGGAGCCGCTCTGCCGGGTCAGGGTCTTGTCTTTTTCGAGCACCGTGGCAAGCTCAAGCAGGCCGAGGCCGGCCAGGGTTTCTCCGCCGGACTCGAGGTGGTGGGGGTCGGCGATGCTGTGGCCCAGCATCTGAAAGCCGCCGCAGATGCCGACGATTTCCTTCCCCTTTGCGCTGTATTGTTTCAGTCCCTCGGCCAGGCCGGAGCCAAACAGCCATTTGAGATCACTGATCACGTTCTTGCTGCCCGGCAGGATCACCGCGTCCGCGTCCGCGATATCCGCCGGGGTTCTGGCGATCTTGACAAACAGGTCCGGCTCGGCCAGAAACGGCTCGAAATCGGTGAAGTTAGAGATATGCGGCAGGTCGATGAGCGCCACGGTGACATGGGCGCCCGCAGGGGGGTGCGGGCTGAAAAGTCCGGCCTTGAAGTTCACCGAATCCTCTTCGGGCAGCCCCAAGTTGGCCAGGTAATCCACCACCCCCAGCACCGGCTTGCCGGTTTTATTTTCCATGTAGGTAAGCGCCTCGGCGAGCAGCGATTTCTGGCCCCGGAAGCGGTTTACCACAAAGCCTGCGATCAACTTCCGCTCCCAGTCGTCCAATATCTCCATGGTCCCGACAAAGGAGGCGAACACCCCGCCCCGGTCGATATCCCCCACCAGCAGAACCTTGGCTTGGGCATGCCGGGCCATGGGCATGTTGACGATGTCGTGGGCTTTGAGGTTCACTTCGGCCGGGCTGCCCGCCCCTTCCAGGACCATGACCTCGTATTCGCTGGCCAGGGAATCGTAGGCCGCCTGCACCGCGACAAAGGCCCGGGGTTTGTAGGCCAGATAGCCGTTCACCGTCATGTTGCCCACCGGCCTGCCCAGGACGATGACCTGGCTGCCCGTATCGCTGGAGGGCTTGAGCAGGACCGGGTTCATCCGTACATCCGGGTCGAGAAGGGCGGCCTGGGCCTGCACCACCTGGGCGCGGCCCATTTCGCCGCCCTCCCTGGTGACAAAGGAGTTGAGCGACATGTTCTGGGCCTTGAACGGGGCGACCCGCAACCCATCCTGCAAGAGGATGCGGCACAGAGCGGCGGTGAGCACGGATTTGCCCGCGTTGGAGCAGGTGCCCTGGAACATGATGGCCGGGGTTTTGGGGTTGGGCATGCGGTTTACTCGCCTTCTTTTTGGAAGATAACCAAGTTGCGGATCTTGCCGGAAAAGGGCAGGGTCAGTTCGACGATCTCCCGCAAGCGGTAGGGGCTGTCCGGCTGCGCAAGCCGCCAGGCCGCGATCTCCTCTTCGGCCCGGGGGCCTTTCATGCAGATGACCCGGCCGCCCGCCGGGTTGACCGGTGCGGTGTGCAGGAGAAATTCACCGAGGTTGGTGAAGGCGCGGCTGGTGATGAGCGGCACGGCAATAACCTTGCCATCCACCTCGGCGGAGCCTTTTTCCAGACGGCCGCAGATCACCTCGATATCCTTCAGGCCCAGGGTTCTGATCACATGCCGCAAAAAAGAAACCCTTTTTTGACGGGGCTCCACCAGAATGACCGGCAGTTCCGGCCGGGCCGCCTTGAGGGCCAGGCCGGGAAATCCGGCGCCGGTGCCGATGTCGAGGAGCGGTTGTTGTTCTTCCCCCGGCGGCGGGAGAACCCGGAGCAGGGTCAGGGAGTCGAGGAAGTGGGTCTCCCAGATCTCGCGGAGCGGCGCTTTTGCCACCAGATTGATTTTGGCGCTCCAGCGGAGCAGTTCAGCGCAGTAGGTCACAAGCCGCGCCCGCGCCTGGCCGTCAAGGGTGAGGAACATGGCGGCCAGGCCTTCCTCTAAAATTTCTTGGCCCAAGGTGTAGCTCATGCGCAAGATTCTTGAGTGTTTTTCCGGTGCACCAGAGTGATTCCGGCCAGAACAAAGGCAAGGGCCGCCAGATTGACATTGTAGAAGGAAAGCCCGGCCAGGCTCGCGACCAGGGCCAGTCCGCACAGCCACGCCGAGTTGCGCCAGATCGCAAGCCCGGCAAGAATCAGGCTTGTCCAGGCAAAAACCTGGTTGTACATCAAGCGGCCGATCATGGCGCGGATCAGGCAGAGGGTCGTGTCCGGCGTGTCCGCGCATACCTCCACCAGCCGTTCCGAGATAAAGATCCCTTGGCGCAGGGCGGTAAACCCGGCATAGGCGCCAAGCACCAGAAGGGCAAAGGGCAGCAGAGGGCGCAGCGAGGTGGCTCGGCCTGCCCGCCAGAGGGGGTAGGCCAGCAGCAGGCAGATGGCCACCCAGATATCGGCCTGCCAGTTCAGCGGAGTTTCGTTGACCAGGATGGCTACACCCCCCGAGGCGAGCAGCAGCCCGCTGAGCCGTTCGAGCATGCCCTGGGCCAGGCAGCCTTGTTTTTGGCAAAACCAGACATAGGCAAGGGCGGGGATGGCAAAGGCGAAGTTGTTGAAACTCCGGTAGCGGGCGTCCAGCACCAGGCCAAGAACGGCGATCAGGGCGCAGGTGATTACCCCCAGCCGCATGGCCCCGTTTACCGCTTCGGGGCTGAGGCGGGATTTGCCCCGCAGGAAATCCATGGATGCATCCAGACTGAGGTATGTGGGCCTGGTTCCGGAAGCGATGGCGTTCAGGGCCAGCAGGTAGACACCGGCGCCAAGCGAGAGGACGACAAAGGCCCAGAGGTATTCAAAGGTGTTGGTCGAGATGAGGGCAAACTGATGTCCCTGCAGCACGAGGAGGATGGCGCCGCCGGCCATGGCCGCGGAAAATTGCAGCCGGCGGGCCATGCCCATAGCGCAGTGGCGGCGGGCAATGAGCAGGGTGAGCAGGGCAATGGCTCCGGATTGGGCAAAAAGTATCCGCCAGTTGGGGAAGTTTGAGACCGGTCCGGAGAGGATATGCTTGTCGACCCGATCCGGGCTGTACAACCCCCAGTAGCCGCCCACCGCCCCTTCCTTGCTGCGTTTCCACGGCTGGTCAAAGGCCTCGATCAGGTTGTACTGCCAATGCTCCTGCTCGGCCAGGGCGATGAAGCCGCGGATAAAGCGGGCCTGATTCGCCAGGCTGGGCAGCGCCCCTTCCCGCATGCGCCCCTGGGAGGGCCAGCCGGTTTCGCCGATGACGATTTCCTTGCCCGGAATCTTCCGGCCGATTTCTTCCCTGATCTTTTTGATGTGGGCCATGGCCGACGTAACTGTGATCGGCTCATCCTCCCAGTAGGGCAAAATGTGGATCATGATGAAATCAGTGGCCTGGGCTACCTCGGGATGTTTGAGCCAGAACTCCCAGACATCGGCATAGGTGACCGGCACCCCCGGCAGGGCATCGTTGACCTGGCGGATGTACCCGGCGAGCTGCTCCCCGGTGACCTCCCTTCGCAGCAGGGCTTCGTTGCCTACCACCACCGCCCGGACGCTGGCCGGGTGGCGTTTGGCCAGCTCGACCACCTTGTGCAGCTCCTGTTCGGTGACCTTCTGATCGGACGCCACCCAGGCGCCCAGCAGCACCTGCATCCCGTATTTCTCCGCGTATTCGGGCAAGGCCTCAAGCCCGGCCACCGAATAGGTGCGGATGCAGGAAAAATGTTGGGAAAGAATGGCCAGGTCCGCGTCTATCCGGGCGGGGGCAATGGTCATGCCCTTGGCAAAATCAAAGGGGGATTGGTCCTTTTCAAAGGGCGCGTAGGACACGCATTGCAGGGGGTGATCCGTTGCCAGTCCCGCTTCCGGGATCGGACGCGGCAGGCCGGCTCCGTACCAGAAACCGAATATCGCGGTCAGGGACAGGCCATAGGCAAGCGCGGTTCGCATAAATGTATTCAATATGATCACCTTTTGGGGTGGTGTACGGAAGAATTGTATCCTTGTACCCTGCGTTGGTTTGGCGGTCAACGGCAAAGACGGGCCTGGCCGGGGATGGTGGGCGGCGGGTCAATACTTGCGGGTTTCAGGCAGCTCCCGGCACTCCCGGTGATTACGGCGGTAACGGGCCGGATTGCGTGGATCCTGATGGATGATGACATCGGCTTGGGGAAAGGCGGTCATGATGGCGTGCTCCACCTCGTCCGCCACCCGGTGCGCCTCGGCAAGGGGCAGGGTCTGGTCGAGGTCAAGATGAAACTGGATGAGCATGGTCTGTCCGGACTGTCGGGTACGCAGGTCGTGGAGGCCGAGGACGATTGCCTGGGCCAGGACGATGTCGCAGATGCGCCGGCGGGTTTCTTCGGGGAGTTCATGGTCCATGAGAACCTGCATGGCCTCCCGGCCGATCTGCCAGGCGCTGTAGAGGATGTAACAGGCAATGGCCAGCGCCCCGAGCGGGTCCAGCAGGGGCCATCCCGAGGCGGCAAAAAACAGGGCGGTGATGGTGGCCGCGTTGGTGAGCAGGTCGGTTTTGTAATGCAGGGCGTCGGCACGGATGGCGGAAG
>JAZDIS010000350.1:0-4496 GCA_043804705.1 Pseudomonadota bacterium
GCGGAGAGTTTTCAGCGACCGGTAGAACCTGGGCGTGATCGAAGGCTCCCGGCCTTTTTCCTTGTAGATCGAAACCGCCGCATCATCCGGAGTGCGATAAGTGCACATCATCCAGTCTTCGCCGCTGTTGACCAGGTAGAACGGCATGGATAATCCCACCACGCGTTTGTAAACCCTGAAGTGCTGTACAAAGTCCGCCTCGAGGTTTCGGCGCCAGGCGATCCCCTGAAGATACGGCAGGTAGAAGCAGGTTATCTCTCCGTTTTCCGGCCGGCAGTCTCCCGGCGCCTCGATGTCAATGACCACCGGGCTTCCGCTCGTATCCGCCGAAACAACGACCTCGACCTCAGGCGCATCCTCCGGCAGTCTGAATTCCACGGTAAATGCAGTTCCACTGACTGTGTACCTGTAGCGCAGGCTCCGCCCAGATGTGCGTTCGATCGCCTCGAGCTCGGGGCCGGGATTGTCCCAGGCCGGGCGTTCGTCCATGCCGAAATCAATGGACCACTCCTGGACATAATAGCCTGGAGGATTAGTCACTGCCCTCAGGCCGGAAGCCAGGTCGAACTGCCAGGCCTGCCCGCCGCCGGGCTGGCGCACAGTGACCAACTGGCCCTCCCAGTCAAGCTTAATATGTCCGGTCTCCATCGAACCGCGTCTGATGTCGGACTGCCCGGCGCAGGAGGCGGCAAAGGCAAGAATGACGGCCAAAAGAAATTTTTCCGGAAAGTGTCTGTGCATTTCATTTTTCCCGATGAGATTTTAGCTTGCCCGAAATTTAAAAAAAGACGTAAATTAAATTTATATTTCCGGTGGAAATTGCGCGAAGTATTTCGATTTCCGGCTGAAAGCGGGTTCCTCGGCTGTGGATTCTGGCGTGATTTTACCGAATATCAACGATGATTACACCGGCAAAGCGCCGGATTTGGGGCATTGGACAGGCCGGTGATGGTGTGCGGGCCAAGGGAGTAAGCCAGGCCCTCAAGTTATCTATTGCTTAGAACTCTAAATTCTACTAAAATTACGTAGTATTGTTCGGAGTTCAATTTGAAGTACCGCATCCAATGCAATAGTGATGTAGGTAATGCCGATCCCTATTCCGACACCAATATTCAGATTCGTACATATCGGAAATCTTGACACGATCCTTAGACACGAAGGAATGTTCGCTTTTAACAGTTGGCCTGATGATGAATTGCCCTATATAAGGATCTATGATCAGGAAATTCAAGAAGTTAGAAGTGGTAAAAGAGTTACTTGTGGTGCTGGAGGAGTAATAAACGATTATATAGCTTTTTATTTCGGGTACTTATCACCTATGATGTTAAGATTGAAAACTGGAAGAGTCGAAGGATTCCATGATGGGCAAGAACCTTTAATTTATCTTGTCTCAACTGCTCAGAAAGTTGTACAGAAAGAGATACGTTTTGTATTTTCAGATGGTCACGGAATTGCAAATCTTACTAATTGGTACGACGATCTATCTCAACTAGACAAAGTAGATTGGGATATGGTTTATGAAAGATACTGGGCCGATAAAACCGATACACTTGAAAATATGGATAGGCAGAGACGAAAGCAGGCCGAATTTCTGATATGCGATTTTTGCCCCTGGGACCTGATTGATGAGATAGCTGTAATAAACCAGAGAATCAAATTTGAAGTTGAAGGGGTATTGGCGAATTTTTCAGTTGATATACACCGACCGGTAGCTATACGAAGAGATTGGTATTATCATTAAATGGAGGATTGACCCATGATTACTTTAACAAAGGGCAACATCCTCAAGGCTGATGCCGAAGCACTTGTTAACACGGTAAACTGTGTTGGATTTATGGGAAAAGGGATAGCTTTGCAGTTTAAAAAAGCGTACCCGGATAATTTCAATTTTTATCACAATGCATGTAAGCGCAATGAAGTAATTATAGGCAAGATGCTAGTTTACAAAATACAGGATCTTTTTTTGCCTAAATACATTATCAATTTTCCCACAAAAAATCACTGGCGAGGCAAGTCACGTCTAGAAGATATAAAATCTGGTATTGCTGCATTAATAGAAGAAATAAAAAAACTTAAAATCAATTCAGTAGCAATCCCTCCACTTGGGTGTGGCCTCGGTGGCTTAGATTGGAAAATAGTACGCCCGTTAATTGAAAAAGCTTTGACGGAAATTCCTCAAGTGAAAGTACTTCTTTATGAACCAGAAGGATCTCCTGCTGCTCAGGCAATGCCCATAGGAACGAAAAAACCATCATTAACAATTGCAAGAGCGTTATTGATAAAACTAATGCATCAATACTCTGAATTTAATTATCGATTGACTCTGCTGGAAATCCACAAATTGGGTTATTTTTTACAAGAAGCTGGCCAACCTCTAAGATTAAAATTCGTAGCAGGTCTTTATGGTCCTTATGCTCACAATTTGAACAAAGTTCTGGAACGTTTGGAGGGTCATTATACAAGTGGTTATGGGGATACTCAAAAACCGGATGTGGAAATAAGTTTGTTACCAGGTGCTGTCAAAGAAGCTGATCAATACCTCGAAAATATGCATGAACCAATAATTAGATTGGGAAGAGTTGCCAATCTGATCGAGGGCTTTGAAACTCCCTATGGTATGGAGTTACTATCCTCTGTCCATTGGGTTACTAAGAAAGTTGATGATCCCGCTACAAATCTTGATAAGGCCATTGAAAAAGTGCATGGTTGGAATTCGCGCAAAAGAATGTTCAAGCCTGACCATATCAGGATTGCCTGGGAACAATTAGAATCAGAGGGCTGGCTATAGTCTGTTGACCGGTACTAAAGTCTTAATTTCTATTCACTTCTCCCACGGCTCCACCACCACTTTGATCGATTCCCCACCCTGTCTGGTCATCAAATCGAAACCCTCTTGCGTGCGTTCCAGCGGCAGGCGGTGGGTCACCAGGCTCGCCACCTCCACCCGTTTCGAGGCGATCAGGTCAATCGCCAGGGAAGCATCGTAGGGGCTGTTGGCATAGGAGGGCATCACCCGGATCGAGTTGCGCCAGAACTCGTTGGCCGGCAGGGGGATTTCCACTCCCGGGTCGGTAGTGGCAAAGGTGAGCACCGTGCCGCCGCGGTCCACGGCTTTGAGGGCCTGCTTGAACGCGGAGAGCGCTCCGGCGCAGACAATCACCAGGTCGGCCAGATGGCCATCGTTGACTTCCCGCACCCGCGCCGGGATGTCATCCGAGGCATCGAACACGAAGTCCGCGCCGCACTGAGAAGCCTTTTTCTTGCGGTATTCGGAAACGTCTGTCGCCATGATCCGGCCGGCGGCGGAGGCCTGGGCCAGGATGATATGCAAGAGACCAGAAATCCCGCTGCCCAGCACCAGCACTGTCATTCCCGGCCTGAACCCGGCCACCCGCTGGCCCCGGATCACGCAGGCCAGGGGCTCGACGAACGATCCCTCCTCCCAGGTCATGGTCTCCGGCAGGATAAACGTGCCCCGGTCGACGTTGATCCGGGGCGCCCGGATGTATTCGGCGAAACCGCCGGGGTCGAAATTGGTGGTGTGCAGGGTCTGGCAGACCGTGTGGTTGCCGGCCAGGCAGTAGCGGCAAGTGTTGCAGGGCACGTGATGGCCGACGAACACCCGGTCGCCCGGCTTGAAGCGGTCAACGCCCTCGCCGGCCTCCACCACTTCCCCGGCGATTTCATGGCCCAGCACGATTGGCGCTTTTTTGATGCGGTACCATTCGAGCACGTCGCTGCCGCAGATCCCGCTGGCCATGACTTTCACCAGCAGCTCGCCCGGCCCGATTTTCGGCACCGGCAGGGTCTCCAGCCGCACGTCGCGGTTGTTGTAGTACATGGCGACACGCATGGTCCGGCGGCCCACTATTTGCCTCCCTGGCTTTTTAGCTCGTTGAACAAGGCGAGAGCTTCCTTGGGCTTGGCGTTGTCGTGCACCACCGAGCGCAGAGCTCGGATCATCGCCACCGGGTGCGGGTTCTGCCAGACGTTGCGGCCCAGGTTGACCCCGATCGCGCCGTTCTCGATACCATTGTGGACGAACTCGAACACCTCGAGTTCGGTGTCGCAGGAGGGGCCGCCGGCCATCACCACCGGCACCGGGCAGCCAGCGGTGACCTTGTCGAAATCCCGGCACCAGTAAGTCTTGACCACCTTGGCGCCCAATTCGGCGCAGATGCGACAGGCCAGCGCCAGGTAGCGCGCCTCGCGCTTCTCCATTTCCTTGCCCACGGCCGTGACCGCCATCACCGGGATGCCGTAGTCCTCGCATTCGTTGACCAGCACCGAAAGGTTTTCGAGGGTCTGGTGCTCATAATCGGTGCCGATAAACACCGATATGCCTACGGCCTGGGCGTTGAGCCGGATGATTTCCTCGATGGAAGTGGTGAGGGCCTCGTCCTCCAGGGTGGGGCCGACCACGCTCGTGCAGCCCGAAACCCGCAGGATAATCGGCACCCGGGTTTCCGGCGGGACGCAGCTGCGCAGCACGCCCC
>JAZDIS010000351.1:0-4605 GCA_043804705.1 Pseudomonadota bacterium
CCTTGAGGGCAAAGGCTGCTTCGGCAAAAGGCGGGACCATCTGTCCTTTGTTGAAAAAACCAAGGTCGCCGCCGTTTTTCCCAGTCGAATCCTCGGAATGTTCCCTGGCCAGTTGGCTGAAATCCTTGCCCGACTTGGCCAGCGCCAGGATGGTCTCCATCTTTTTGCGCTTGGCGGTTTGCAGTTCGGCGCTGTCCTTGGCGTCCGACCGGAGCAGGATGTGCCGGGCCTGGCGTTGTTCCGGGAAGGAAAACTTGTCCTGGTTCAGTTTGTAGTACTGCTCAATTTCCTGATCGCTCAACTGGGTGCCGGCCATGGCCTGTTCATTAAGAAAGGTGATGTATCGGAGCTTGACCTGCGGTTCGGTCAGGTAGGCTTGCTTGCGGCCGTCAAAAAAGAGATTCAGCGCCTCATCGGCAATCGGGCCTGAGCTCCGGAAAGCATCCGCGCTGAAGGCGACATATTCGAGCTGGAGTTGGTCGTTGTTAAAGGCGAAACGGTCTTTGAGTTCGCTGTCGGATATTCGGGCGAAGCGGGAAAGATGGGCAAGGATCTTGTCGTGGATGATGTCCGTGCGCACATTGTTTTCAAAATCGGCCGTGGTCATCCGTGAGGAGGTCAGCAGCTTTTTGTAGCGGTCGAGCTTGAAGATCCCTTCTTCCCTGAAGGCGTCCATGCCCTGAATAACCTTGCGCACCTCATCGCTGCCCACAATCAGGCCTGCTTCCTTGGCGCCCTGCTGCATGACCAGATCCTGGATCATCTGGTCCAGCACCTGCTGTTTCATGTTCAGGGCCTCAATAAGCCCAGGGGGCAGGGTGCCGCCGAACTGTTCCTGATAGCGGCTGATGGTCTGGTTATAGGCCCGCTGGTACTGCTGCGAGGAAAGGCTCTGGCCGTTGACCGTGGCAATGGCGTCGGGGCCCCCCTGCTGGCTGGTGCCCACCCCCCAGAAGACAAAAACCAGAACAATCATCAGGATGGCGGCCTGGATGTAGGTCGATTGGGCCTTGCGGCGCATGAAGTCGAGCATGTGTCACCTGATGATGGCAACTGTCCCGCAGCACCTCATCTGCTTCGGAGTCTCGCAGGCTCGCTTACCTGTCATCGGCCAGCTCATGTGCGATAGCACACTTCGCCGACCTCTTCCGCGCATCTGCGGCACTGCTGAACAGTTACGTTTTGTTGTTTACGATCCTTTCCGGTTCCGGACTGGATGGTTATTATGATGAGAATACTGTTTTGTTAAAAATTCAGGACGTTATCCTAATTTTTTTCCGCACGACCGTCAACCAATTTAACCTGAATAGCAGGATGTGGCGCTGGTATTTACACCTTGGCCAGGTTTTCCCCCACCACAGTGTTCACCACCAGGGGGACGTCAAGGCGCATGACCCCCTCCATGGCCTCCTTGACCACAACCCCGGTCGCCTCGATCTCCGAGGTTGGAACCTCAAAAACCAACTCGTCGTGGATCTGGAGCAGGAGCTTGGCGCTAAGACCTTCCTCGCTGAGCCGGCGGGTGGCGGCGATGGTGGCCAGCTTGATGATGTCGGCGGCTGTGCCCTGGATGGGGGTGTTGATCGCGGTGCGCTCGGCGAATTCGCGGCTGGCCTTGTTGGAGCTGGTAATGTCGGGCAACAACCTCCTCCGGTTGAGCAGGGTGGTGACAAAGCCGTCCTGCCGGGCCTTTTCGACAATCTCCTCCATGAAGCGCTTCACCCCGGCATAATGGGCGAAGTAGCGCTCGATGAAGGTGGCTGCCTCCTTGCGGCTCAGGTTGAGCTGGCCGGCAAGGCCGAAGGCGCTGATCCCGTAAATGATCCCGAAGTTGATGGTCTTTGCCACCCGGCGCATCTCCGGGGAGATAAAGGCCGGGTTGACCCGGAAGATCTCGGCTGCGGTCTGGCTGTGGACGTCCATGCCTGCGCGGAAGGCGGCGAGCAGGGCCGGATCTTGGGCATAATGGGCCATGACCCGCAGGTCGATCTGGGAATAATCCGCCGACAAAAAGAGCTGGCCCGGCGCGGCGACGAAGGCGGCCCGGATCTTCTGGCCCTCAGGGGTGCGGATCGGGATGTTCTGCAGATTTGGGTTGCTGCTGCTCAGACGGCCGGTGGCGGTGACCGTCTGGTTGAAGGAGGTATGGACCCGCCCGGTTTTGGGATGGATGAGTTCCGGCAGCTTGTCCACATAGGTGTTCTTGAGCTTGCTCAGGGTCCGGTGGGCCAGGATCGCCGCAGGCAGATCGTGTTGTCTGGCCAGGCTTTCCAACACCTTGACATCGGTGGAATAGCCGGTCTTGGTTTTTCTCCCCTGGGGCAACCCCAGCTTGGCAAAGAGGATCTCGCCGAGCTGGCGGGTGGAATTGATGTTGAAATCCTCCCCGGCCAGGGCATAGATGGTCTTTTCCAGCTCCGCCAGCTGGAGGCCGAAGTCCTCGGACAGGCGGTGCAGCTGACCCTGGTCCACGGTGATCCCGGTCTGTTCCATCCGGACCAGAATGGGGACCAGCTCCATCTCCAGCTCGGAGAAAAGCTCCCAGAGGCCGAGCTGTTCCAGCTGGGGCCGGAATTGTTGCCAGAGCAGAAATGCCCCAATCACATCTTCGCAGGAGTAGTCTTTTGCCGCCTCCGGCGCAACATAGGCAAAGCTGTCGGGCCGTTTGTCGCCGCCGGTGACCTCGCCGAAGCTGGTCAGCCGTTTGCCGAGCATCTCCAGGCACAGATCGTCGAGTTTCTGGGAGCGGCGGGAGGGGTCAAGAAGATACGAGGCGATCATGGTGTCCCACAGGGGGCCGGCCAAGCGGAGGCCATGGTTTTCCAGGATGGGCAGATCGAACTTGAGGTTGTGACCGAGTTTGGGCAGGCCGGGGCTGGAAAAAAACGGGGTCAGGTGTTTTTGGGCCAGGGCCAGGGGCAGCTGGCCGGCTACGAGGTTTCCGTCGCCGTCCCGGTGGCCAAGGGGCAGGTAATAGGCCTCCTCGGCTGTGCCGCAAAGCGAGATGCCCACGAGTTCGGCCACCAGCGGGTCGAGGGAAGTGGTTTCCGTGTCCAGCACCAGGAAGGGGGTCTTGGCCAGCTGTCGGCAAAGGCCCTGGAGTTGGCTTTCCGTGCTGATCAATTGGAATCCCTTGGTTTCAAGGGCTACGGAGGCAGAGGCCGGGGCCTTCAGCAAGCGGCTGAAATCGAGAACGGTGTAGAGCTCCTGGAGTTTTGCCTGGTTGGGTTCCGGAATTGCGTATTCTTGCAGCTCCGGGGTGGCAAGATCCTCCTTGAGGGCGATGAGCCGGCGGGAGAGAAAGGCGTTCTCCCGGTTGGCCAGAAGTTTTTCCTTAAGCTTTGCCTGGGAGACCGTCTCGATATTCTGATACAGGCCCTCCAGCGAACCGTATTGATTGATCAGCTTCTCCGCGGTTTTCGGGCCGATACCCGCCACGCCCGGCACGTTGTCCGAGCTGTCGCCCATCAGGGCGAAAAAATCGAGGAGCTGTTCCGGTGGGATATTGTATTTTTTCCGCACCGCAACGGGGTTCATGAACACATCCCGCATGGGATCCCAGAGGGTGATGGCCTCTGAAACCAGCTGCAGCAGATCCTTGTCCCCGGAGACCAGGATCACCGGGTGTCCCTGGGCCGCGAGTTTTTTGGCCGCGGAGGCCAACAGGTCATCGGCCTCGTAGCCTTGGCGCTCCAGGCAGGCGAAGTTGTGGGCGGCGACGATCTCCTTGATGTAGGGGATCTGGCAGGCAAGGTCGCCGGGCATGGACGGGCGATTTGCCTTGTAGGCTTGGTACATTTCATGGCGGAAGTTTGGGCCGCGCACATCAAAGGCGACGCCGATAAATTTGGGCGACTTCTCCCGCAGAACCCGGAGCAGGATATTGGTGAACCCGTACACCGCATGGGTGGGCAGGCCGCTTTTGTTGGTGAGCGGGGCGATGGCGTGGTAGGCCCGATAGATATAGGCGCTGGCGTCGATGAGATAAACAGGGTCTTGCTGGATCATGGGGCATGATACTACCAGCCGGGGGGTGGTTTGGCAACACCGTCCCGCGTTCTGTTGCGCGACATGCGTGGCTGGCAGTGTGCCTTGGCGAGGAATACGAAGTCGGGAACCGGGTGGCGGATACTTGGTTTCCGGTTGAATTACGGTGTTTTTTTGGAGGAGGTTTTTTATTTTTTAAGTTTGTAATCAAAAGGCCGATATGATAAATACAAGGTGTAGGTGCGTGGGGGTAAAGGGTCTCTCTGAAGCCTTAATCTCCATGAGCGGCTGCAAATAACCTGCAGAGAAGCAAGGACTTGGTCATGAAACTAACAGGCATTTTCCCTCCGATCAAAACAGAGAAGGTTCAGGTTAAGAAATCTGAAGGCTCTGCCGTTGCCAGGGCTGACGAGATCGCCGCGCCAACGGATCGAGTGGTGCTGTCGGCTGGTTCCCAGGAAGTGCAGAAGGCCAGGGATATTATTGAGCAGACTCCGGAAGTTCGTGCGGATAGAGTCCAGGCGCTCAAGGAAGAGATTGCCCGTGGCGAATATCAGGTCGATCCGTACCGGCTTGCCGATAGAATGATGGACAGCCTGCTCTCCGAGACCTTGGTGG
>JAZDIS010000352.1:0-5095 GCA_043804705.1 Pseudomonadota bacterium
GTCTATGAGTTCTGCGGGGAAACGATTACGGTCAACGGTGTGGGCCTCATGGCCTTGAGCCTCGTCGTCGGCTTGGTGGGCGGGGTGTACGGCATCGGCGGCGGCTCGATCATTGCCCCGTTTTTTGTCAGTTTTTTCGGCCTGCCGGTCTATACCGTGGCCGGGGCCGCATTGATGGGAACCTTTGTCACCTCGGTGGCCGGGGTGGTCTTTTACCAGCTTCTTGCCCCCCACTACCCCGGCATGGTCATCGCCCCGGATTGGCTTTTGGGCTTTCTCTTCGGGACCGGCGGCTTTGCGGGCATGTATTGCGGGGCCAGGATGCAAAAATTCGTGCCGGCAAAATTCATCAAATGGATTCTGGCGGTGTGCCTGCTTTTCACGGCAGGCAAGTACATCTGGTCCTTCCTGTTTTAAACGGAAAAAAACAGGCGAATCAGCCGGCTTGAAGTCTCCGCTCAAGACACCCGCAGACCGCTGTGCAGCAGAGGCGCCGCCCGGTAATCGCTTCTGCCTTCATGTATTTTCCTTGCTCCGGTAGGAGATCACCCGAACCTTTTCCAAGGTGACCATCCCTTCGCCGATCATGACGTCCAGGTCCGGGAGAAAGGCGGCGATCCGCTCAGGCCGGTCGACGATCTCGATGACCAGCGGCAGGTCTTCGGAGAGCCGCAGTATCTTGGCGGTATTGATGCGGCTGTTCCTGCCAAAGCCCAGGATTCCCCGGGTGACCGTGGCCCCGGCCAGACCGCGCTTCCGGGCCTCTTCGACAATGAGTTCATACAGCGGCCGCTGGCCAAGTTTACTGGTTTCGCCGATGAAGATGCGGAGCAGTTCCGCTTCCGAGGGGAGTTCCATGCGCATGTCTCCTTTTTGAGTAACTGTTCAGCTCAAGCCGGAAAACCGGCTGAAACATTCCAGCTGCAACTATTCAGCAGCGCCGCTTTGCCGCTGCCTTTTGTGCCCCTTCATGCGGATTCCTTCCACACCGCCAGGGCCTTCTGATACACCTCGGAACGGGACAGATCCAGATCCCTGGCAATGTTCGCCACCGCATCTTTCAGACTGACCCCGGACTGCCCCCGATACCAGCGCAGCAGATCCTCAAGATTATCCGGCCGCAACGGGGCGGAGGCGCGCACTCCTTCGACGAGCACCACGAATTCCCCCTTGATGGTCTCCCGCGCCGTAAGCCCGGCCAGAAGTTGCGCCAGCTCGCCGGAGGTAATCTCCTCATGGATCTTGGTGAGTTCCCTGCCGATCACCGCCCGCCGGTCCCCAAGCTCCGCCAGGCAATCGGCAAGACTTGCGGTTATCCGCCGGGGCGATTCATAAAAAACCAAGGGATGGCCTTCATTCTTGAAGCCCCGCAGCAGTTTCCGCCGCTCGCCCCCCTTGGCCGGCAGAAATCCCAGAAAAAGATGGGCGGGCTCGGTCAAGCCGGCAACGCTGAGGAGGGTAGCCAAAGCGGAAACCCCGGGGACCGGCACCACAGCGAGGCCATGCGCCTGGGCGCTGTGCACCAGAATTCCGCCCGGATCGGAGATGCCCGGAGTTCCGGCATCGGAAACCAGGGCCACCTGCTGGCCGGCAAGCAGCCGGGCCACAATCTCCTGGGCTCGGCTCGCCTCCTTTTCCTTATAGTAACTGATGAGCGGCGTATGGATATCGAAATGGCTGAGAAGCTTTCTGGTGTGCCGGGTATCCTCGGCAGCGATCAGATCCACCTCCCTGAGGACGCGCAAGGCCCGGAGGGTTATGTCCTCCAGATTGCCGATGGGGGTGGCCACCACAAAGAGGGTGCCCGGCCTGGTGCTGCCCCCGGGGGAGGTCTTGTCTTTTTTTTCACTGGCCTGTTTCATCCCTGCATGGCCTCCGGCGGAACAAACAGGCGGAAGCTGGTGCGGCCTGGGCTGCTCTCGCAGGAGATCTCCCCGCCGCAGCGGCTGATGAGCTTTTTGGCCAGATACAGGCCAAGGCCGGGATGCCCTTCCCCTTCTTTCGTGGAATAAAACGGCTCGTAGAGATGCGCCTCAGCCTCGGGGGGCAAGCCGGGGCCGTTGTCCTGCACCCGCACCACGAGGCCCTCCCCTTCCCTGGCGGACTCGACTGCGATCTCGGCTTCTTCCACACCCTCTAAGGCTTCCAGGGCATTAGTCAGCAGAATATGCATGATCTGGTGCAGCTCCAGCTGAAAATGCACCAGGGCGGGCAGCGCTTCGGCCAGGGTTATTACCTTGTGCACCTTGTGCTTGAAGATCGAAGCGGCAGCCATGAACTCCAGCTCGGTCTCGATAATGGAATTGATCGTATAGGGAACGCCACCGGGAAGCTGACAGAACTCCGGCAGAATCAGGGTCCGCTGCCGAATCTGCTGGCTCTGCCGCACTTTATCCTGCATCTGGGAAAGGGAATCGGCCCGGCGAATGAGAAGGTCGTACAGGGTGTCCAGCTCCGGCGTTGTCCCGGCCTGGCGCATCTGCTCCAGCACCGCCAGCGCCTTGTTCAGCATCATTGCCGAGAGATCCGTGTGCAGGGAAAAAACCTGGATGACCCCACTGAGATTATGAATGATCCCACGGAACATCCGCCCCAACGCGGCATCCTGACTCTGCGCCAGATACGCCTCTTCCCATTTTTCTGCCTGCATTGCCCCACCATTGCAAGAGGACACAGCCTAGCCGGCCGGAGAGGGATGAAACACCTCTTCGGCCCGGCTGCATTTTGATACAGCTTAACCGGAACAATGGGGAAAAATCCAGGGGATTGTCGGCAATGCTTGAAAACAGCCAGCCTCTTAGCCTGCTGACCGGCCCGAAGAAAGACCGCATGGCCCTTGAAGAGGAAACGAAACACGGGGGGGGAACCGAAGATTTCCCTCCGGCATCGGGAAGAAATCAACGCTTTGAACAGGAACCTCTGCCGGACCGGAAAAGAAAGACTCTGAAAATCAGATTGGGAACCCCCTGGAAACGGCAGCAGTCAGAACAGCAGACAGCCGTTTCCAGGGGGGAGTGCTTCCGGGCTTACGCCAGAAAAGACACTTTTATTTTTTGGCCATGGGCGCGGTGGGGATATTGGCCCCATGGCATTCCATGCAGTTCATCTGGGCGGTGATACCGAAATCCTTGACCGGCGTGTGGGTGGCTGTGGCGACATACTTGCCGTCCTTCCAGTCATTGAGCATCTCAACAAGATGGAAGGCAACGCTGGCGGCCACCCGTGCGCACCGGTCTTTCCGCTCCGGGCTGGTGATGGGGAAACCAGAGGCCTTCATCCACTTGCCCACGGAAACATGACACAGCGGCGATTCACTGGTGGTCTTAACAAGCGGGGTGGTGACCTTGGGGGTTTTCGGAACAAAAATCGGCATGGATGCCTGGGAGTACCACTGGAGCATGTCATCGCTGATCATATGCCCCTCTTTACCCCCGGCAATCCTGGGACCAATGATGGTATTGGCGACGATGGCCGCACCGGCGTTGGAGCCGCAGACCGTACCCCAACCCACTATGCCGCCTTCGAGGAAAACAAAGGCATCCACGGGAAACGACTTGTACGGTTCGCCGACTTTTTCGCGCAACTGGCTGAAAACACTGTTGATGACAGCCGCACCGCAGAAAACCCTGTACCATTCTTCGTAAGCGATCTCCGCCGTCTTGGCCGGGTCGAGTTTTTCATAGGGCCAAGGCCATTTTTCCGTCGATCCCCCCTTGGCTTCGGCGGATTTGATCAACCCGCCGAAGTGCATCATGGCCGCACTTGCCGCCATGGCACCGGTTCCAATCATCATCTGCCGCCGAGAGACCCCCTTGCTTTCCACGTTTTCATCCCTTTCCATCGACCGTTTCTCCTTGTCTGAATTACGTTTGTGCGATATCAACTCGCGCCATACAGCGTAATAGCTGTGCCACATTGTGGTGTTATTGATACTAGCACCACAATCCCCCAACAACAATGCGGCAAATTGTCGCGGACAAATAAAATACTTGCCGGCAATCATTAACCGGCCTCGGCAACCACAGCAAGAGACCCTCCGGCTGGGCATTTTCCCAGCCACGGATCGCTTACACATTCCAGGAGTCGGCGATGATCCCCATCAATGCATCGTTCTGATAGACATCGTTAAGCGAATTCACCTCAACCCCCTCATGAACCGCATAAGCGGTCATAGCCTGAACAATCCCATTGATATCCGTAGCGGTGAGATAGGACCCGTCACTCAGATTGAGTTCATCCACCCTGTAATCGGCTCTGGAGAAGAATTTGCTGACACTTACCCTGTCGGTGCTGCTGTAGCCGATTTCCAGGCCATGACCGTTTTGAAACAGGGCAACACCGGCCTGGCCGATGCCTGGGCCAAAGGTCAAGGTGTCGAAACCGGCAGTTTTTTTATTATTGATGATATCGACCCCATCGCCAAGGCTGAAACGGTAGGTATCGTTCCCGGCACCCCCACTCAGGGTATCGTTGCCTTCGCCGCCGATAAGGGTATCGGCGCTGGCTCTTCCGGTCAATCTGTCGTTGCCTGCCCTTCCCTCCAGGATGTTGGCGGCGGCATTGCCGACGATGATGTTGTCGAGGTCATTGCCGGTGCCATTGATCTCCGCCCTACCGGTCAAGGTAAGATCCTCCACGTTCTCGCCAAGCACATAGCTGACCAGACTGATCACCTGGTCGGTCCCTTTGTTGACTGCTTCCCTCACCGTGTCGCCCGCATCATCGACATAGTAGGTATCGTTGCCGGCTCCACCGATCATGGTATCGGCCCCGTTACCCCCAATCAGGGTGTCCTTGCCGGCAAGCCCTTCGATCACGTCGCGCAAGACCGTGCCGACCAGTCTGTTGGCCACCGCCGTGCCGACGAGGTGATTGGCGACATCCAGGACGAAGTCCTCCCCGACACTGGCTCCGTCCCTATCCGTGGCAGTGACGCGCACATTCCACAGCCCGGCGGAAGTAGAGACCGGCGTGCCGCTGAAGGTACGGGTCTCGGCAGCAAAGCTCAGCCAGGACGGCAGTGCTGAGGCATCGGCCAGACTTGCGCTGTAGGTGAGCGAGTCCTCCGTGTCAACATCCGTGAAGGCATCGACCG
>JAZDIS010000353.1:0-4705 GCA_043804705.1 Pseudomonadota bacterium
AATATTTCGAAACGATGGACGATGCCGATCAAGAACTGGAAATCGGCGCTGAATCAGTTCAGCATCATGTTTGAAGACAGGCTGCCGGAATTTTGATCACAAAAACCATTTACACAAAATTCTTTACACGCCCCAAAATTGGGAACAGCATCGTCGCACCCCGACCGGACCGGCTATCGCCCTGCTCAAGATTGTCTCGACGGCCCCGGACGTAGCGCTCAAATCGCTACACGCCTGACAAGATGAATAAGTCTGTAGTCGGGTCGAGCAAAGCGAAACCAGACATCATCCTTCTGCACTGGAGTGATCGTGTCGGGTTTCGCGACAACGCTCTACCCGACCTTGCTGCAATTTCCAGAACTACGGGCAGTGCCACTCTCTTTCGGGAATTGGCCTGAACGAATTAATAGTGATAGCGACAAGCGAGAACCACAATCTCTGTTTCTTCCACTTGGTACACAAGGCGATGTTCACGGTCGATCCTGCGAGACCAGCAACCGGCAAGATGAAAACGGAGTTGTTCCGGTTTTCCTGCCCCCTCAAAAGGGGTTCGCCGAATTTCTTCAAGCAGAGCGAGAATGCGTTCGCTCTGGCGCTTATCCGTCTTCAGCCAATACCGCAGATCGTCCAGTGCCGTGGGGGTGAGGGTAACATTCATAGTCCAAGAGCATCCAAGGCGGTTCGCTTGCCGGCCTGGGCTTCTTGAATGGATTGCGCGAGTCGTGCGGCATTCGCAGGACTCGCAAGAAGATATTCGCTTTCCATCAGGGACTCATAGTCTTCCAGACTTAAGAGAACCACGCTCCCACTCTTACGACGCGTGATCAAAATCGGCTCATGGTTGTTGCAAGCCTCATCCATAAAGTTTTTAAGACCATGACGTGCTTCGCTGTATGTAACTGCCTGCATAGTGTGACCCCCCCAAAAATGACAAGATATTGTACAATAACATGGGAGCGTTGAACTTGCAAGGTAGTGATTGGAGGCGGGTCAGGAAGAAACAACGCCGTGCATTTACAAAATTGACTGCCCTCCTGTTACCGTTCGACAAATCCTAGGCGACTTTCTGTTTTTTTCTACCATCAAATTTCAGAAAGCCAAACCCTTTTAGACACCTTTGAGGATGAACTGCTTGCTTGGCGGCAAAGCTGAGATGAATTGACTTTCTGTATTATGTGTATTATTTGTAATACAAAAGGAGACTGCCATGCTAACAGTTAGATTGCCCGACGATCTTGAAGCCCGCCTGAATACTCTTGCCAAAACCACGAACAGACCGAAAAGCTTTTATGTCCGGGAAGCCCTGGAGCGGTCCCTTGAGGATATCGAGGACATCTATCTGGCAGAGAAGCGTCTTGAGGATATCCGGGCTGGGAAAAGCAAGACCGTGCCGCTTGAAGAAGTGATGAAACGCCATGGCATGGAAGGTTGAATTCGATTCGGCCGCGGAACGCGACCTCGACCGGCTTGATCCGCAACATGCCCGGAAAATCCTGACCTTTCTTGCCGAACGAATTGCCAAAGATGAAGACCCGCGCCGTTTTGGCGCTCCGTTACGCTCCAATCTGGCGGGGCTCTGGAAGTATCGCGTCGAAGATTACCGCCTTATCTGCGAGATCCAGGAAGAGAAAATTCTTGTTCTCGTGCTCCACGTTGGCCACCGAAGCAAGGTGTACGGAGGGCATTAAAGGCGGAGAAACCGATGCCCCCGGTATTCCCGCCGTCTTCTCACCCAAGCAATCCTAGCCCCTGACAACCTCAATCCCTTCAAGCTTCCAGTTCAAGGTACCGGCAGGCCGGGCCCAAGTCCACTCCTCGGCGAACTTCACCGGCTCCGTCATGCTGCCGCTGACCACTGCATTGCTCCGCTCATCAATCGTGTAATCCAGCAGGTTCGCGGTAAAGAGCAGGGTCACGAAATCCTCGTTGGCTTCGGTGCCCGCGTCAACCAGCTCGACCTTGCGGATGGCGATACTCTCCAGCTTGTTGATCTGCCCTTTCTGGCGCAACTCGGCGAAATGGCCTTCGTATTCCTGGGCCAGCCGCTCACCGAGCAGATGACGGTAGGCCTGGAGGTCGCGCCGCATCCAGCCGGCCTGCACCTGAAAGAAGACATCCTGGGCCACGTCCTTGAAGTGTTCCGGGTCAAAATCCGGATCGGTTCTCCGGATCGCCGCAAGACCTTGGGCAAAAGTCCCAGCGCCCATGGATGAAGACGAGAGCGGCTCATATCCCGCCCCTCCTGCCTGGCTGCCGGAAGGGAATCCTGCCGCTCCGGCCCCGCCCTGATAATAATGCGCCTGGGAAGAAGCCGGCCGTTTTTTGAAAAAACGGCTGTAGATGAAATAACCCGCCCCGGCAAAAAGCAGGATCGGCAAAAGACCGAGGCCGCTCCCGCCGAGGCCTCCGCCCATGCCGCCATGCGCCAGGCTGCCGAAGAGCAGGCCGCCGATCGCCCCGCCCAGCAAGCCGCCGCCCAGACCGCGCATGAATCCGCCGCCACCGGTTGGATTTTGCGGGGGGGCCGTATACCTGCTTGGCTGAGGAGACTGGGCCGGGGGCCGATACGAACGGGAACCGCTGAAGGACCGTCCGCCGGAGCGGGAGCGGGCCTCGGCATCGTCTGCGGTTGCCGCCAGACCGATCAGGGAAAAGATGAAGAAAGAGAGAAAAACAGCGCTGAACCTTTTAGTATAAAGAGACATGCGATACAGACCTTTTAGAAGAGTGTTGTGAACCCCTTGGAGGAGAGGGGCCGACGGCGCTGGCGGCAAGGCATCACAAAGTCTGTACTTGATTGCGTCCCTGGGTCTTGGCCAGATACAGGGCCTGATCGGCCTTGCTCACAAGTCCCTCAAAGGAAATGGAGTCTTTGCCGAAGGTGGCGACCCCGAAACTTGCCGTGATGCAATCCCCGCCGATGTCGTCCATGGCTGTGGCCGCCAATTTTTTGCGCATCTGTTCCGCAAGGCTGCAGGCGAGATCCTTGCTGGAATTGAGCAGCAGCAGAGCAAACTCCTCCCCCCCATAACGACACGCCATATCGCTGGTGCGGATGTTGTTCTGGAGCAAAGAGGCAACTTGCGCCAACACCCGGTCCCCGATCGGATGGCCATAGGTGTCGTTGATCCGCTTGAAGAGGTCTATGTCGCAGATAACGATGCTGAAGTATCCGCCATACCTCCTGGTCCGCTCCACTTCATCCAACAGCCGCTCGTTGAAAAAACGTCTGTTGTACAGGCCGGTGAGTTCGTCGTGGATCGCCTCTCTTAAGGTTTGGGAATAGACCTTGGCATTGTTGATCGCCCCGCCGACCGCATGGGCGACGATGGAGAGCAGGGTCACCTGTTCCGGACTAATGAGGCGATTGGAAATCGAGTTATCGACAACCATCACCCCTTCGACGGCATCGACGTCCTGTTGGGCATAGACCACGCACTCCTGGCACATTTGCTCTTTTTGCCCGCAATCATCCATGGGAACATCGCCGCACTTGGTTCCCGGCACCAGCCAGCACCGCAGCCATCTCTTGCCGAATGCCGGGCAATCGTTTTTATAACATTTTTTGATCTGCCAGCAGGAAAGGCGCTTTTTATTCACTATGGGCACAAGGGCGAAATTTACCAGGCCCAGCTTGAGAATATAGGGGTCGGATTTTGTCTCCTTATTGAAAACCGGGAATCCTGTTACCAGAGGTCTGGTCAACAGGTTGTCGGCCGTCACGGGAATCTCCAGAGAACTGATGAGCCCCGGCACAAATCCCCGGCACAGTTTTCCCTGCAACATCCCTTTGCGATGTTTCACAAAAAAAAGTCCCACCCGGTCAAAACCGAAGATCTCGGCGGTCAGATCGACAAACCGCTCCTCAATGGCATCGATGTCCATCTCCTCGTAAACCAGGGAAAGCATCTCAAGCAGGGCTATTTCTTTGGGGTGGGGCGTATTTTCCTCGGACTGGGGCATGTCCTCTCTCCGTGCTGGGCGCTTAATAATGAAAAAGATGAAAAAACCATCTATTATATCAGTTAAGTCTGAAATTCAGTTATTACTATTGCAGCCAAAGAAATTGCAAGAATAATCGCCGGGCTCGATACTCGAAAGATACAACCTGCCCCCCTGCCTCCCTGTTGATTTTTTCACTGGCCAGAGGGCCGCCCGCGTCCCTTCCCGGACTTAAAGCTCCCGTAAGACAAGGCATACTGCCGGGTGAACTCCGCGCCCAGAAAAAAAATCTGCGCCGAGTAATACACCCAAAGCAGCAAGGCGATCAACGATCCGGCCGCGCCAAAGCTGGAAGCCACGCCGCTCTTGCCCAGGTACAGACCGATCGCATATTTGCCGAGATCGAACAATCCCGCCGTAACCACGGCGCCGAACCAGACATCGCGCCAGGAAAGCGGCGCCTCCGGCAACATCTTGTAGATCACCGCAAACAAGCTGGCTGTGACGACCAAGGAAAGAAGCGAGGATAAAACAACAAGGGCGGCGCTGCTCCATACCCCGCCCAAAAAGCGGGCAAACATGGCAAACGCCGCCCCGCAGACAAGGGAAACAAGCAGCAGAAACGCAAGAACCAGCACCAGAACGAAGGCGAGGAATCTTGCCCGCAGCAGACTGAGGATAGCAGAATGCGGATGCGGCGAGACCCCCCATATTTCATCCAGGCTCTCTTTCAGCTCGACAAAGACGCTGGTGGCGCCAATCA
>JAZDIS010000354.1:0-8076 GCA_043804705.1 Pseudomonadota bacterium
AAGTGAGCGGAGCGTGCTGGCTGCGGTAGCGGCTGATTTTCTGTAATCCAGACTTGTTCTTTTGCCGGCTTTGGGTATAGTATCCCAACGCGCTGTTTAGTGACTGTATTCAACATGTTGAGGTCCAACCGTGGAATTTGAACCGAAATGGATAGCCTGGGAGATTACCAGGCGCTGCAATCTCAAATGTGTGCACTGCCGTTCCTCCTCCGGGCTTGAGGCAAAAGGGCACCCGGATTTCACTCTGGACGAAGCCAAACGGGTTCTTGATGATATCGCTTCCTACGGCAAGCCGGTGGTGGTGCTTTCCGGGGGCGAACCCCTGTTGCGGCCCGATGTGTTTGAGATCGCCACTTATGGAACCGGTCTTGGCTTGCGGATGTGTCTGGCCACCAACGGCACTCTGGTGACCCAGGAAATCTGCGGCAAGATCAAGGCCGCCGGGATCAAGATGGTTTCCCTGAGCCTGGACGGCGCCAGCGCCGAGGTGCACGATGATTTCCGCTGCCAACCCGGCGCCTTTGCCGGCACTCTTAATGCGGCCAGGCTCTTTCGCGAAAATTCCATCTCCTTTCTGATCAATTCCTCCTTTACCAAGCGCAATCAGGACGAAATCCCGAAGATCTACCATCTGGCCAAGGAAATCGGGGCCACGGCCTGGTATATGTTCATGATCGTGCCCACCGGCCGGGGCGAGGATATCATGGACGAATTGATCGCCCCGGAGGATTACGAGAAACTTCTGGTCTGGCATTACGAGATGGAAAAGGGAGAAAAGGACCTGATGGTCCGGCCCACCTGCGCCCCGAACTACTACCGGGTCGTGCTCCAGCAGGCCAAGGAAAAGGGCGACGACTATGAGCGCCGGACCTTGCAGTTTTCCACCGGCGGCTCCAAGGGGTGTCTGGCCGGCCAGCTCATCTCCCTGATCGATGTGGACGGCAATGTGCTGCCGTGCAGCTACTTCCCCATGGCTGCGGGCAATATCCGCGAGAAATCCTTCAAGGAGATCTGGGAGCATTCGGAGCTTTTTCACGATTTGCGCAATTTCAAGGCCTACAAGGGGCGCTGCGGCTCCTGCGAATATGTCAATGTCTGCGGGGGGTGCCGGGCCAGGGCCTATGCCGTGACCGGCGACTACATGGCGGAGGAGCCCTACTGCACCTACGTGCCGATGAAGATGAGAAATCAGGAGTCAGGAGACAAAAAATAATGAACGATACCTTTTTGAAAGCCTGCCGCGGAGAAGCGGTTGATTATACCCCGGTGTGGCTCATGCGTCAGGCTGGCCGCTATCTGCCGGAATACCACGCGGTCCGCAGCAAATACACCTTCCTGGAGATGTGTAAAACTCCGGAGGCTGCGGCGGAGGTATCCATCCAGCCCGTGGACATCCTGGGGGTTGACGCGGCCATACTTTTTTCCGATATCCTGGTGCCGCTGGAAAAGATGGGCGCACCCCTGGACTTTCATGAGAAACGGGGGCCGGTTTTTCTTGAGCCGATCCGGGACCGGGCAGGCATGGAGAAGCTGCATGTGCCCGACCCGGAGGCGGAGCTTGGCTATGTTATGGACACCATCCGCATCCTGCGCCGCGAGCTGGCGGGGAGGGTGCCGCTCATCGGTTTCTCCGGGGCGCCCTTCACCCTGGCTACCTATCTCATCGAGGGCGGTTCGTCGAAGAATTACTTTCTGACCAAGAAGATGATGTATACGGATCCGGAGCTGTACCGCGATCTGTTGAACAAGATCACCGATTGCACCATCGACTATCTCAAGGCCCAGGCGGCGGCCGGGGCCCAGGCTCTGCAGATCTTTGATTCCTGGGCCGGAGTGCTGGCGCCAAACGATTTTGCCGAGTTCGCCATTCCGTATGTGAAGCGGATCATCGCGGCCCTCAAGGCGAGCGGGGTGACGGTTCCCATCATCTACTTTGCCAACAACGGGGCGACCTTGCTGCCCCAGTCGCTGGAGAGCGGGGCCGACGTGTTGGGCCTTGATTGGCGGCTTCCCCTCGACGAAGCGGTGAAGGTGGTGGGGCAGAGGGTGTCGCTCCAAGGCAACATGGACCCCATTGCCCTGCTGCTACCGCCGGCGAAGATGGAACGGCTGATTCAGGATATCCTTGATCAAGCTCGCGGCGCACGGGGCCATATCTTTAATCTTGGCCATGGCATCGTTCCGGAGATTCCGCCGGAGCAGGCCAGGTTTTTTGTTGAGGCGGTGCATCGGCTGAGCAAAAAAGGCTAATCGGGTGATTCCCTCCATTGCCCAATGTTTCCGGCTTATGGAGCAGTATGCGATGCTGCCCAATATCCGGGAGCATTCCCTGATGGTCGGCCGGGTGGCCGGGCTCATTGGTCAGGGTCTGGCGCGGGCTGGGCGCTCCCTTTCCCTGGAACTCATCGTGACTGGCGCCCTGTTGCACGATATTGCCAAAACCGCCACTCTTGAGACGGAGTTGCGCCACGATGAGCTGGGCCGGGAAATCTGTCTGCGGCATGGTCTTGATGAGCTGGCCGGGATCGTGGCCGAGCACGTTGTTCTGAAAGGCGGTCTGCCGGAGCGTTGCACGGAAAAAGAAATCGTCTATTACGCGGACAAGCGGGTGCTCCACGATGAGATCGTCACCCTTGAAGCGCGACTCGACTATATTATTCACCGCTACGGCAACGGGGACGAGGGGCTCCACTCCAGAATCCGGCAAAATTTTGCCCAGGCCCATGCTATTGAGACGCGGCTTTTTGCCGAGCTTGATTTTTCCCCGGAGGAGCTAGGGGAACGATTGCGCGGGGATCTGTTTCCGCTTGAGGTCTTTCGGGCATGAGCGAACGCATCGGCGTTATTCTTCTTAATCTCGGCGGGCCGGAAAGCCTGGCCGATGTGGAACCGTTTCTGGTCAATCTTTTCTCCGACCGTGAGATCATCCGGCTTTCTCCCTTTCCCTTTCTCCAGAAATTCATTGCCGGAAGGATCGCCGCCAAACGAGCGCCTAAAAGCCGGGAGGCCTACCGGTTGATCGGTGGCGGTTCGCCCCTGGCGCGGATCACCGGAGAGCAGGGGAGGGCGTTGCAAGAGGCTCTCTCCGGTGATGGCCGTTTTCTGGTGCGCATGGCCATGCGCTACTGGCAGCCAGGTGCGGAGGTTGCCCTGGCGGAATTTGCCCAGGCCGGGGTCCGGCGCATAGTGGCCCTGACCCTCTATCCCCATTATTCCCGCGCCACCACAGGTTCATCCCTTGATGATCTGCGCAGGGCTGTGACCGCATCGGGGCATACCTTCGAGCTTGCCGAGATCCGGGAATGGCCGGAACAGCCGGAGTATGTCGGGTGCCTGGCGGAAAGCATCAGCAAGGGGATGGCCGGCTATAGCGGGGAACAGGCGCATCTGGTCTACAGTGCGCACAGCCTGCCGGCTTCCTTTATCCGGGAGGGCGATCCGTATCTGGATCAGATCAGGCGGACCATTGCCGCAGTGGAGAAGATCAGCGGCGTGGCCGGGCGGTTGTGTTTCCAGAGCCGCAGCGGTCCGGTGGAGTGGCTTACCCCTTCCACTCCGGAGATGCTGGCGCAATTGGCCGCTGAGGGGGTGAAAAACGTCTTGATGGTGCCGATAAGTTTTGTCTCCGACCATGTGGAAACCCTTTACGAGATCGATCTGCTTTACAAGACGCAGGCCAAGGACCTCGGTATGCGCCTTGCGCGCACAGCCTCCCTCAATACCCATCCTCTCTTCATTAAAGGACTGACCACTCTGGTGGAGGATGCCTGCAGGCAGTATTCCTGGCTCTGATGTTATTCCCGGAGGCCCTCTCTTCTGTTCCCCCCCCCTGACCCTATCGCTGTTTTTTCCCGGCAGGGGAGGGTAATTTGGCTTGTTCCGGCGTGTTTCAATCCCATTTTTTTCAAAAAAGAGAATATCGCGCCCATGTGGCATATGGTCGCAGGGGCAGTGGTCAGTTCCTGACGATCCACCCCCAAGAAAATGGTGGGCTGGGTCGCGTTCTTTTTGTAAGATTCTTATTATTTACGCAATAACAACTAGATAATTTTACAACTCCGGCTGGTATCGTTTTTGCTTATACTCGGACCAAGAATGATCTGGTCGAGTGTTCAGCGTTGCCTCGCTCTGTCTCCGGGCCATCCCCGATCTGCTCCCATCATTGATTTTGTTCGCCATATTGAGGAGGCGCCAATGCCCCCTTTCCGGATGAAGGTTACGTTTACCGTGTTGTCGGCCTATCAGCGCCAAGATGAACAAAAGGGATGATGAAAATGAGAACAGCACCAATTAACGCTAGTGATCGCAGGGCTCTTATCCGTATGCCGTTTAATCTCAATTTCCGTATACGGGATGACAATAGCAAGCAGACCTTTCACGCGACAAGCTGCGATATCCACCCCTGTGGAATTCAGTTGGAAACCGATGCGCCTGTCGTGCCGCGGATGGATGTGGAGTTGTGGCCGGAGGACAATATCCTCGACACCTATTACGTGCATGGCGAGGTTTGTTGGGTCGAGTCGGTGCAGGACAGCAGCAGGGTGACGTGCGGCATCAACTTCAAAAGGCGGGTTGCTTGGAATATCCCCCTGCCCGTTCTTACTAAAACCTATACCAGCCCTGCGGGTTCAGGGGTGATGACCTCCACGGATTTCATTCTCGACAGCATTGTCGATGGAGTTTTCAGCGTCGATCAGAACTGGCGGCTCACCTCCTTCAATCGGGCGGCTGAAGAATTGACCGGCTGGAGGCGGGAGGATGCCTTGGGCAAGACCTGTAAGGAGGTCTTCAAGTCCAACTGCTGCGGCACGGAGTGCGTGCTTGCCGAAAGCATCGCCTTGAAACAGCCGGTGGAAAACAAGCCAATTTTCATCACCCATGCCAATGGTACCCAGATTGGCGCCACCATCAGTGCCACGCCCCTGCTGAACAAGAAGGGTAATGTGGTGGGCGGGGTTCAGGTTTTTCGCAGTGCCAAGGCCTCCATGCAGCGGGCCGTGATTCTCGATAACATTGGGGAAGGTGTGTTTACCGTGGACACCAACTGGCGGATCACCTTTTTTAACAAGGCGGCGGAACGGATCACCGGCTTGTCGCGGGAGCTGGCGATCGGTAAGCCGTGTAGCGAGATATTCCATGCCAGCATCTGCGGCGAGTCCTGCGCCATCGCCCACAGCATCAGCACCGGCAAGCCGGAAACCAACCGCTGCATATCCATAAGCAATGTAGATGGGACCAAGGTGCCGGTGAGCATCTGCGCCTCGCCCATGTATGACAACAACGGCAATTTGATCGGCGGGGTAGAAACCTTCCGGGATCTGCGCGTGGTCAAGGCCCTGCAGAGAAAGATCTTTCAGCGGGAACGGCTGGGCGACATGATCAGCAAGAGCGCGGCGATGAAGAATATTTTTGATATTCTGCCCCGGATTGCCCAGAGCGAAAGCAATGTGCTGATTCTCGGAGAATCGGGAACCGGCAAGGAGCTTATTGCCTGGTCGCTGCATCAGATGAGTGAGAAAAGTAAGGGGCCTTTCGTTGCCGTCAACTGCGGCGCCCTGCCGGACACGCTTCTGGAGTCGGAGCTGTTCGGCTGCAAGGCCGGTGCGTATACCGATGCCAAGCAGGACCGGCAGGGCCGTTTTGCCGCGGCGGAGGGAGGCACAATTTTTCTCGATGAGATCGGGGATATTTCTCCGGCCATGCAGGTCAAGTTGCTGCGTGTTCTTGAAACAAAATGTTATGAGCCTCTGGGGTCCAGCCGCACGATAAAAGCCAATGTCCGAATCGTGGCCGCAACCAACCGCGATGTGGAACTGCTGGTCCATGAGGGCAAGTTTCGGGATGATCTTTTCTACCGCTTAAATGTGGCAAGGATGGAATTGCCGCCTTTACGGGAAAGGGCTGTGGATATCCCGCTGCTGGTGGAGCATTTTGTCGAAAAGCTCAATGCAGAGAAAGATCGTGATATCAGTGGGGTGTCCGAAGATGCCTTGCGGATTTTAATGGCCTATGATTTTCCGGGAAATATCCGGGAGCTGCAGAATATCATCGAATATGCCTTTATCCTTTGTCCGGGGGGCCTTATCCAGCCGGATCATCTTCCTTCGCCACTGGCCGCACAATTGAATCCGGTTTTTGGAGGGATGGATATGAGCCGTCCGTTGCCTCTTGTTCAGATTGAGAAGAAGGCCATCTACAGCGCCCTGAACCGCAATGGTTGGCGGCGTATGGCAACTTGCAAGGAGCTGGGTATTTCCAAGGACACCCTGCGCCGCAAGATTGCCCAGTTCGGTTTGGAAGAGAATTTTGTCGAGGGCTGAGAGGGGGGATTTCTTTTTAGTGATTTCTTGGCTTTCGAAAGACGTGAGGCCCTTACTTCCGGCGCGAAAAATGCTGCGAAAGTAAGGGCTTTTTTTATACGCTCGCGGCGGGTCCCGGTTGTAGCAGGGGCAAGGACATCGTAAACACTGCGCCGCCTTCTGGGCTGTTCTCGCCGGTGACCGTGCCGCCGTGGTATTCGATGATTTTTCTGACGTTGGCCAGGCCCAGGCCGGTGCCGCCTTCGCGGGTAGTAAAAAAAGGCTGGAAAAGACGGCCGATCTTTTCCGGGTTGATCCCCGGGCCGTTATCATGCACCAGAATGACCACATGTTTTTCCTGGTCGTCCTGACTCGATATCTTGGCTGTGACCCGCACGGTCCCTTCCTGGGGCGACCATTGGATGGCGTTTAACACCAGATTCGAGAAGGCCCGGGTGAAAAGTTCCACATCCACCAGCAACGACAGCTCGTTGCCCAGATTGTTGTTGATTTCCACCATCACCCCCTTGTTTTTCTTTTCCTGGGCCACGGCAATGAGGGTTTCCTGCATGAGCTCCGGGAAGGTGTTCATGCTCAGGTTGAGCTGCAACGGCTTGCCGTAGTGCAAAAGATCGTTCAGCATGGTCTCAAGGCGTAGCGACTGCTGGCAGGTTATTTCCGCAAGTTCGGCAAAGGCAGCATCATCATCCCCAAGTTTATGTTGAACCGCCTTGGTGTTCATTTTTATTGAGGAGAGAGGATTGCGCATCTCATGGGCAATGCTGGAGGTCAGTTCACCGATAGCGGCTAGGGAGGCTGTTTTAGCAAGAGCCTTATCGACTGCGATCTTTCGCCGCATCTCCTCAGTTTTTTTACGTTGGGTGATGTCGTTGACCACGCAGAGTATTGCCTCGATTTCCTGGTCTGGAGTGCGCATCACCGAGCCGGAAAAAAGAGCGGGTATCTTTTTTTTGTGCCGGGTTAACAGGCAAATTTCCAGATTGATGATCTCTTCTCCCTGAACAAGAACATTCAGGCCCCGGTCCTTGAACAGATTCAAGGTGTCGCCGCAGATGAATTCGGTAATCTGGTGGCCAATCAGTTCTTTTTCTGAAAAGCCCAGGAGCGTTGCGGTGTTGTTATTGATTTTGATCAGGGTCTGCTCGGCGGAAAGGACCATGAGGCAACCGCTCATGTGTTTGATGATGTTGTCCACATAACTTTTGGAGACCATGGTTTGCTTGAGTTCTTCGGTCATGCTCCAGAAGGAGGTGGCCAAGTTGTTGATTTCGTCGTCTTTATTGCCCTGGGGTGGCTGGGGGATCTCCCTGTTCTGGGCAAAACGGATAACCATTTCCTGTATGTGGTTGAGGGGTTCAATGAGCTGCCGGTTGGCAAAACAATGGCTGATGAGGGTTGCGATAATCAAAACCAACACAAAAAGCATGCCGAGGAAAAGCGTATTTGTTTGAGCATGCCGTCGTTCTTCCTGAATGTCGTGTTCAACATTCCGGGCGAGGTGCTGGGCCAGGTCAAGGAGGTCATTTAAAAGCCGGGTTTGCATGCTGCCAAGTTGCTGGACTTTTTTCTGCAGCTCCCGGGAGGTTTCTATGGACTGGGTTCTGAGGTAGACCTCCGGCGCCAACTGATAGAATTCATTGTACTGATTTTGTATTTCACAAATACGAGTGGTTTCAGGGGAAAAATTGGTGTTTTGCCGGGACACATTTTTCATCTGTTCCAAAAGCTGGAGGATTGTCGTGCTGAGGTGGTTGCC